>NZ_JBSFWR010000179.1:0-8043 GCF_053594915.1 Kitasatospora sp. NPDC002543
CGGCGAGCCGCCGCCACGGCGCTCGCGCGTCGGACGGCTGCCGGCGGTCGCGTCAGCCGCGCGTCATCCGGGCCCGGACGAACAGGGCGAGGCAGGTGACGCCGGCGATCACGCAGACGAGGATTCCGCCGCTGAGCAGGTACAGCTGACCGTCGCTGAGACCGGGGACGTCGTGCGCGAGGGCGGTGCCGCCGGGGTCGGTGACCGTCCTGTCCGGGTGGCCCACGATGACGAGGACCATCGCGACGGCCGCGGCCAGGCAGGCCGCGCCCGCGGCGAGCAGCCAACGCGCCGCCTTCTGCAGCCACTCGTCCCCGGTGAGCCGGCTCGCGTGCGGGCAGTTCCCGAGCACCGCGAGGCCCAGCGAGCCGTGCCGCTGGGCCAGCCCGTCCACCCGGATCCGCCGGCCGTCGGTGAGGCGGAGCACGCACCGGTAGCCGCTGCCAAGCTGCCGGCCGAGGCCGGTCTCCCGCTCGGCGGTCCGGATGGTGATCGCGGTGACCTGCTCCCAGGCGACGACCGTGGGCCCGCGCCGGGAGCCGTGGACCAGACCGTGCTCGCGGACCTCGAAGTACTCCTTCGGTCCGCCGCGTACGGCCCGGAGGGCCTGGATCACCCCGATGTAGAGTCCGGCCAGGCCGAGGCCGATGAGCACGCCCACCGCCTTGTTGGCCCCGGACGATCCCTCGTCGCCGACGGCGGACGCTCCCCACAGGCCCAACCAGCCCACCGGGACGCCGATGCCCAGGGCCCAGGAGGCGTTCACCCACCGCTTGCCGTTGGCCACCGGATGCCTGCTGGTGACGGCGCCGAGCTCGTCGGGCCGGTGTGTGTTGTCGATCATCCGTCAAGCTTAGGATGTGTCTCGAATCGCCTCAAGTGGCGTTGTTCGGCCCGCACTTGACGGTGGACCGATCGTCCTTCCGCGCTCGCGTGGGACGACGTGGATCTTCGGGAACGAACGGTGCGCGCGGCCGGCGGCAGGCGGCCGGAGCCGCCGGCACGGCCGCGGCGCGCGCTCAGAGCTGCGCGGCGATCGTCACCAGCAGGGCCGCCAGGCCGACGGCCAGCCAGGCGATGTAGTCGCCCAGGAGGCCGGAGTGCAGGCGGCGCAGCGGCAGGACGAGGGCGCGGTGGAGGCCGCCGGTGCCGCGCCTGGGGTCCCGGCGGACGGCGGCGGTGGCGAAGGCGACGGCGAGCAGGGCGGAGAGCAGGCCGAGCCCGATCCCGGCGGGCGTCCACCAGGCGTCGGGGGCCGGGGGCGCGGTCGGCGCGGGGCCTCCGAGGGCGTCGGCGAGGTAGGCGCTGCGGTCGGTGAAGGCGGCGGCGCCCGTGGCGAGGGCCCGGCCCACGCCGGGCAGCACGCCGACGGCCAGGCAGCCGGCCAGCAGCAGCCCGGGGACCAGGACCATCGGCGGGGGCAGCCGCCGGCCCGGTTCGCGGATCTCGGGTTCCTCGCCCTCGCCGGTGGTCGCGGCGACCTCCGGATGCTCCTTCGGCGGTGCGCCGAACCCGCCGAAGACCCGGAGGGCGGCGCGCAGCACCGCGCCGCCGGTGAGCGCGGACACCAGCACGAACACGGCGGGCAGCCAGGCCAGTTCACGTCCGGCGGCTTCCTCGGCGACGGCCTTGCCGAGGCCGGTGCCGAACGGGGGCAGTCCGGCCAGGGCCAGCGCGCCCAGGGCGAACAGCAGGCCGGTGGCGCGCAGTTCACGGGCCCGGCCGTGCAGCCCGTGCTCGTCCACCGAGCCGTACCGGTCGAGCAGCACGCCGGTGAGGCCGAACAGCGCGGCCTTGGCCCCGGCGTGGCCGGCCACGTACACGGCGGTGCCGGCCAGTCCGGCCGGGGTGAGCAGGGCCGCGCCGATCAGGAAGAGCCCGGTGTGGCCGACGGTGGAGAAGGCGAGCAGCCGCTTCAGGTGCCGCTGCTGCCAGCACAGGACGGCGCCGACCAGCGCGGTCAGCACCCCGAGGGCCAGCAGGGTGTCCCGGACGGCGGCGTCCGGCAGGCCGCCCGCGCCGGCGAAGACCACCCGGTGGATCCGGGCCGCGCCGTACACCCCGAGTTCGACCATCACCCCGGACAGCAGCATGCACACGGGGCTCGGGGCGACGGCGTGGGCGTCCGGCAGCCAGAAGTGGAAGGGCGCCGCGGCGGCCTTGACCAGCGGTCCGGCCAGGACCAGGACGAAGGCGAGGAGCAGCAGGGCGTCCGGACCGCGGCCGGGCACGGCGAGCCGGTCGAGCTGGGCACCGATCTGGGCCAGGCCGAGTTCGCCGGTACGGGCGTAGAGCAGGCCGATGCCGAGCAGCGAGAGGTAGGCGGCGGCCGAGTTGACCAGGCCGAAGGCCATCGCGCCGTGCAGCGGACGCGGGTCCTCGATCCGGTAGCCGGTCAGCGCGTAGGCGACGGCGCCCATCAGCTCGAAGAAGACGAAGGCGTCGAAGAGGTCGCCGGTGAGCGCGAAGCCGCACATCCCGGCCTCGAAGAGCAGCAGCAGCGCGGGGAACCGGCCGCCGTGCTCGCCGGAGGGCTCGTCGAAGTACCGCCAGGCGTAGCAGAGCACGGCGAGCACGAGGACGGCGGCGAGCAGCGCGAGGCCGCTGCCGAGGCGGTCGGCGACCAGCACGACACCCACGCTGTGGCCGCCCCGAGGGCTCCAGCCGCCCAGCCAGGAGACCGCCCGGCCGTCGGGGCCGGTGCGGGCCCACAGCAGGGCGAGGCAGAGGACCTCGGTGGCGGCGAGGGCCGTGGCGAGCGCGTCGCGGCCGAGCCGGGGCAGCCACCGGCCCGTCACGGCGGTGACGGCCGCGCCCAGCAGCGGGACGGCGACGGCCAGCGGCAGGAGGTCGGAGGCGGGGAGCACCGGGCGTCAGCCCCGCAGCCCGGTGAGTTCCTCCGGGTCCACCGTGCCGTGGCGCTTGCGCAGTTGGACCACCAGGGAGAGGAGCAGTGCGGTGACGGTCGCACCGACCACGATGTCGGTGAGCGTCAGGGCCTGGACCACCGGGTCGACCACCGGGGCGTCGGTCGGCAGGTCGGAGAAGACGGGGGCGGTGGCGCCGCGGCGGTAGCCGACGGCGAGCAGCAGCACGTACGTCGAGGACTGGGCGACGGCCAGGCAGCCGACCGCCTGGACGAGGTTGCGGCTGGTCACCAGGCCGTAGAGCCCGGCGAGCAGGATCCACCCGGCCACCAGGTAGGGGAACAGGGTCATGTGCTCTCCCCTCGGGGCACGATCTCGACGGCCTGGTCCAGGAAGCCGGCGAGCAGCACCACCACGCCGGAGGCGACCTCCACCCCGACGGCGGCGTTGACGACGGCGACCAGCCCGCTGGAGGAGAGCTGGTTGAAGGTCCCGAGCGGCAGCGTGTTGGCGAGGTAGCCGGCGCCCTGGGCGAGGCCGATCAGGCCGAGCGCGGCGAAGGCTCCGGCGGCCAGCGCGTCCGCGACGTCCAGCGCGGCGAGCGGGCGGATCCGCTTGAGCACCCGGTAGTCGGCGGCGACGTACGCCAGGTGCAGGGCGGTGGCCAGGGCGACGCCGCCCTGGAAGCCGCCGCCCGGGCTCAGCGCGCCGTGCGCGACGAGGTACCCGCCGACCAGGACGGCGACGGGCAGCAGGGCGGCGCCGAACAGTCGGGTGGTGGGCAGGACGGGCTCGGCGGCGGCGCGGCGTTTGCGCTCGTCCCGGGCCAGCCGCAGCAGGATGCCCGCGCCGAGCACCGAGCCGAACAGGATGGACTCCTCGCCGAGGGTGTCGAAGGCCCGCTGGTCGAAGTTGACGGAGGAGACGATGTTGGCCGTCCTCCGTTCCAGCCCGGCCGCCACCGCGCGCTCGCCGTAGGGGTGGTGGGCGCCGCCGAAGCCGGGCAGCTCGCCGGCGGCGGCGATCAGGGCCGCGGCCAGCACGGAGGCCGCGAGGAGGAAGAGCCCGAGCCGGGTGGTCCGGCTCACTCGGTGCGGTCCGGCCGGTCGTCGGTGTGCTCGGTGCGGCGCACCCGGCGGACGGTCAGCAGGATCAGCAGCGGGGTGATCGCGCTGCCGACGCCGAGCTGGGAGAGCGCGACGTCGGGGGCCTGGAGCACGGTGAAGAGCAGTGCGAGGCTCAGCCCGAGCAGGGCGAGGACGGCGGCCTGCCGGACGGGGTCGCGGGTGAGCGCGGCCGTGGTGGCGGTGACGCCGGTGAGCAGCAGGGTGATGACGGTCAGGGCGTCGGTCATCGGCCGGTCTCCGAGCGGCGGGTGGCCCGGGCGACGGCCATGGTGGTGACGGTGCCGCCGGTGGCCACCAGCAGGCCGATCACCAGGAGCTTGACCGCCGCCCGGCCGGGCCCGGTGTCCACGACGAGGGCGAGCGCGACCAGCGGGGCGCCGAGCAGCGCGGCGGGGGAGAGGGCGTGCAGGCGCAGGTACCGGCCGGGGAGTACGGAGAGCGCGGCGGCGGAGAGCAGCAGCGCGGCGGTGCCCGCCCAGAGCAGCGCCAGGGCCACGGCGTGCCGGCCCATCAGCGCTCCTCCCCGGCGAGGAAGCGGGTGAACACCAGGGTCCCGGCGGGCGCCAGTACGGCGAGGTCGAGCGCCAGGTCGGTGTAGGAGGGTCGGCCGAAGCCCTGGGCGAGCAGCAGTAGGACGACGGGGGTCACCACCGCGGCGAGGTTCAGTCCGGCCAGGCGCCGCCGGGTCGCGCCGGACAGCCCGAGCAGCAGGCACGGGGCGATCCCGCCGACGGCCAGGACGGCCGCCGCCAGCAGCCAGGCGTTCACTCGGCCGCCTCCGTCAACGCGCTTTCCAGGGAGGAGGGTTCATGGCCGAGGGCGTGCACCAGCAGGGTCTGGCCGTCGACGTCCACGACGTAGGCGCCGGGGGTGGAGGACAGCAGGGCGGCCGCCCAGGCGGGCCCGGTGCCGGGTGCGAGCCGGACGGCCCGGAAGCCGGAGCCGCGGTGGCGCGGGGAGACGACGGCGAGCGCCAGCCGGCCGGTGTCGGCCAGCAGCGTCCGAGGGAGGGCCAGGAGCGCCGGGCCGATGCGGGCCGCACCTCCCGGGGTCGCGCCGGAGACGCGCCGCACGGCCACCGCGCCGAGCGCCCCGAGAACGGCGATGCCGCCGCCCACGGTCACCTCGAGCGGTGTCACCGAGCTGATGAATACGATGTTCAGCAGGAGCAACAGCCCCCACCAGAGCAGGAGTTCGGCCACCGTCCGCATCCCGCCACCCCCGTCCGGCCGTCAGGATCGCGCCGCTGGTGCGGCGAGCGGCCCCAGGTGTACCCCCCGGGGGTGACGGCGTCCCGCGCGCAACGCCGTCGCGCGCGGGATCGCCGTGGCGGACCACCCGTTCGCCCGAGCGCGGGACCGGAACCTCCGATGATCGGTCCGGGGCCGCAAGACACGCTTCTAGTCGGGCGGTTCGTGGGGTTCCGGTTCGTGGGCCGGCTCGGTCGACTCGTCCTCCGGTCCCTCCTCCTCGGGGGGAGGAGCCGGAGGCGCGCCCTCACCGGTCATCCGGGACTCGGGGGTCTCCACCGGCACCGGGGGGGTCCTTCGGGACGGGCTGGTCCTGGTCGCTCACCGTGTTCAGTCCTTTCCGACGTCCTTGATCTTCTCGGCGGCCTGCTTCAGGTCGCTCTTGACCTGCTTGCCCCGGCCCTCGGCCTCCATCGCGCGGTCGCCCGTCGCCCGTCCGACGGCCTCCTTGGCCTTGCCGTGAGCCTTCTCGGCGGCGTTGCGCAGCTTGTCGTCGGCGCCCATGGGGTGACTCCTCTCGTTTCGAGGCGTTTCGTGTGCTGTGCTGCGCTTGCCCGGTGACGGCCGTTCCATGCCACGCGGCCGGACATCGCCCCATCGGACAGCGGGATGCCCGCGTGTGAAGGACCGGCGTCACCGCCGCCGGGCGAGCGAACCCGCGGCGGCACCGAGCAGCGCCGCACCGCCGACGGCGAGCAGGCCGTGGTGCCGGGAGGCCCACAGCTGCGCGCTGCGCTCCCGGGCCTCCTCGTCGAAGCGGCCGTGCGCGCCGTGGTCGACGGAAGCGTCCGAGGGCGTCCACAGGTTGGCGAGGTCCTCCGCCTGCCCGGGGCCGTCCTCCTGCTGGGCGTCGATGCCGGTGCGGGCGAGGTAGCGGTCGAGCAGGCCGGGCGCGAGCGCGTTGGCGACCAGGGTGGCGACCGTGCTGCCGCCCACCCAGTACTCCCGCCGCCCGGGGTGGTCCGCCGCGAACCGGACGGCGCGGGCGGCGAGTTCGGGCTGGTACACGGGTGCGACGGGCCGGGCGCGGCCGCGCAGCCGGTTGAGCACCCAGTCGAACTGCGGGGTGTTGACGGCGGGCATCTGGACCATCGTCACCCGCACCGCCGTGCCACTGGCCGGCAGTTCGCAGCGCAGGGCCTCGTGCCACCCCTGGATGGCGTGCTTGGCGCCGCTGTAGGCGGTCTGCAACGGGATGCCCCGGTAGGCGATCGCCGAGCCGACCTGCACGACCGTGCCGTGGTCGCGCGGCAGCATCCGGCGCAGCGCGGCACGGGTGGCGTTGACGTACCCGAGGTACGTGACGTCGGTGACCCGGCGGAACTCGGCCGGGCTGATCTCGGTGAAGGGCGCGAAGACCGAGGCGAAGGCGTCGTTGACCCAGACGTCGATCGGCCCGAACGCGGCCTCGGCGCGGTCGGCGACGGCCTCGCAGGCCTCCGGGTCGGCCACGTCGGCCAGGACGGTGCGCACCGGCGAGCCGGCGGCCCGGGCCTCGGCCGAGGCGGCGCGCAGTCCGGCCGGGCCCCGGGCGACCAGCACCAGCCGGTCGCCCCCGGTGGCGAAGGCGCCGACGCAGGCCCGGCCGATTCCGGCGGTCGCGCCGGTGATGACGACGGTGCGTGGTTCCGAACGGGTGCGGATCCTCATGACGGGCGTCTGGCCCGGCCATCCCCGCTGAAACCCGAGGGGTGCGCGCCCCGGCCGGGCCCGTCCTCCGGCGGCCCGTCGCACCGTCCGTCGCGCCGGTGCAGGTGCCGCAGGGGGATCAGCAGCCAGCAGGACACGAACCAGAACATGACCGCCCCGGTGATCCAGCCGGAGAGCGCCGGTCCGATCGCCGTGCGCAGCAGGAGCAGCAGGGCGGAGCCGGTGGTCAGCGCGAGCAGCAGCAGGCCGATGGCCACCAGTCTGGCCGCCGCGTCGACGAGCTGGGGCTTCAGCCGGTGGCCGGCGAAGATCCGGTGGTAGGCGACCGGGGCCGCCAGGGAGCCGGTCGCCAGTGCTCCGAGGACGACGGTGACCACGTACAGCCCCCGGTCGAAGCCGCCGAGCTGGGCGAAGCGCGGCATGAAGACGACGCTCAGCAGGAACCCGAACAGCACCTGGGAGCCGGTCTGGGCGACCCGCACCTCCTGGAGCAGGTCGGTCCAGCGCCGGTCCGCCCGTTCGTCGGGCGACTCCCGGCGGCCGGTCCGGTGACCGGGGACAGGGCGGTCGGGACCGGTGTCCGGTGCCGCCACGGTGACCACCTCCGCCTGCTGCTCCTGCGCGGCCGCCGCCCCGGCGGCATGTCGCGGCCGGCCGCCGCTCCGCTCGGCGCGAAGGAGCGGGTACCCGGACGAATCGCAGAAAAACGGATGAAACACGAATTTCGTGTCGTGTGTGGGGTAGGAGGTCCGTGCAGCGGCCGTCGAGCGATCCGGCCGCTCCGGCACCGTTCGCGGTGTCACCGGGGCCACGCTTGAAGAAGCCGGGCACAGGTCCTGGGAAGAAGCCCACGTGCGAGCGCCGCTCGCACGGATGCAGGGCGTCCACCCCGCTACCCAGGAGAAGCCCCGTGTCCGTCCACCTGGAACCAGTCCGTCGTGACGCCGTCGAGACGGCTCCGGACCCGCCTTCCGAGCCGTCCGAGCTGTCCGATCTCCCGCCGAGGCCGACGCCGGCCGAGCTGCGCCGGATGGGGAAGACCGAGGCCCGCGAGCTGAGCGACGCGCTGTTCGAACGGCTGGCCGCGCTGGCCCGCGAGTCCCACGCCTACAGCTACGTCCGCGGCACGATCATCGAGCTCAACATGCC
>NZ_JBSFWR010000180.1:0-8035 GCF_053594915.1 Kitasatospora sp. NPDC002543
TCGTTCAACGACTCCGCCGCCCGTGGCCTCGACAAGGCCAAGTCCGAGCTGGGCGCCCGGGCGCGCGCCGTCCCCGCCGGGTCAGTCCGCCAGGTGCACCAGCTTGCCGCCGACGTAGGTGCGCTCCACCCGCGCCGCGGCGATCTCCTCCGGCGGGCCGGTGAGGATGTCCCGGTCGAGCACCACCAGGTCCGCGAGGTGCCCGGCCGCCAGCACCCCGGCGTCCTCGTGACCGTTCAGGTGGGCACTGCCGGCCGTGTACGCGGCGATCGCCGAACCCAGGTCGAGCCGCTGCTCGGGCAGGAAGACCCGCCCGTCGGTGGCCCCCGGCTCCATCCGGTTGACCGCCACGTGCAGCCCCGCCAGCGGGTCCGGGCTGCTCACCGGCCAGTCGCTGCCCGCCGCCAGGGTGGCGCCGGCCCGCTGGAGGGCGCCGAACGGGTACTGCCAGGCGGCCCGCTCCGGCCCGAGGAAGGGGATGGTCAGCTCGTCCATCTGCGGCTCGTGCGCGGCCCAGAGCGGCTGGATGTTGGCGACGGCGCCGAGCCGGGCGAAGCGCGGGAGGTCGTCCGGGTGGACCACCTGGAGGTGGGCGAGGTGGTGCCGGGTGCCGCGCCGGCCGTTGGCGGTGCGGGCGGCCTCGACGGCGTCCAGCGCCTCGCGTACGGCCCGGTCGCCGAGCGCGTG
Source organism: Kitasatospora sp. NPDC002543 (assembly GCF_053594915.1). Lineage (NCBI taxonomy): Bacteria > Bacillati > Actinomycetota > Actinomycetes > Kitasatosporales > Streptomycetaceae > Kitasatospora > Kitasatospora sp. NPDC002543. The sequence continues at coordinate 688 of NZ_JBSFWR010000180.1, forward strand.
GAAGTGCACCTGGAAGTCGAGCGCGTCCAGGGCGGTGACGTACCCGCGCAGCGCCGCCGGGTCGACGAAGCTGAGGCCGGAGTTGGCGGTGGCGCAGCCGCAGCCGTCCAGGTACGGGCTGGTCATCGCGGCGGTGAAGTTCTCCGCGATGCCGTCCTGCATGATCTTCACCGAGCCGGCCCGGAACCGTCCGTGGCTCAGCTCCGCGCGCCGCCGCACGAGTTCGGGGATCTGCTCGGCGCCGAGCTCCCGCTGCCACCACAGCGCGCCCGTCACCCGGGCGGTCAGCGCGCCGGAGCGGGCGGCGGCGAGGTAGGCGTCGGACGGGTCCGGCTGGCCGTTGAACTCGCCGAGCAGCGCGTCCTGCCAGCCGGTGATGCCGAGCGAGTGCAGCAGCCGCTGGGCGCGCAGCAGCCCGTCCAGCCGGTCGGCGGCGGTGGAGGGCGGCAGCAGCCGGGCGACCAGGGCGGTGGCGCCCTCCTGGAGCGTGCCGCCGGGGGTGCCGTCGGCCTCGCGCTCGATCCGGCCGTCGGCCGGGTCGGGGGTGTCCGCGGTGACTCCGGCGAGTTCCAGCGCCCGGGTGTTGGCCCAGGCGCCGTGGTGGTCCCGGTTGGTCAGGTACACCGGCCGGTCCGGGACGACCGAGTCGAGCAGCTGCCGGGTGGGCAGGCCGCCCTCGAAGCTCTCCATCGACCACCCGCTGCCGGTGATCCACTCCTGCTCCGGGTTGGCCTCGGCGTACGCCCGGACGCGCGCCAGGTAGTCGGTGACGCCGACCGTCCCGGTGAGGTCGCAGGACGCCAGCTCGGCGCCGCCGAACACCGCGTGGACGTGCGCGTCCTGGAAGCCGGGCAGCAGCAGCTTGCCGGTGAGGTCGACGACCTCCGTCCCCGGCCCGATCAGCTCACGGACCTCGTCGTGCCCGACGGCGGCGATCCGCTCGCCGACGACCGCCAGACCGCTCGCCCGGGTGCGGGCCGCGTCGCCGGTGTGGACGGGGCCGTGGGTGAAGACCAGATCGGCCTGGGTCATGGGTGGTGCTCCGTTCTCGCGTGGTGGTGCCTTGCTGCGCATGGTCGCGCGTGGTGCCCTGTCGAAGGCCGTGCCCGGGCGCGCGTGGCGCCCGGGCGTGGGCCGTACGGGTGTGGGCCGTACGGGTGTGGGCCGTACGGGCTACTCGGTCGCCGCGTCCGCCCGTCGGAAGTACGGCGAGCGCCGCCGCCAGCGGGCCCAGGCCGCCGCCGGCAGCCCGCTGACGATCATCATGATCACCACGGACAGCTCGAACCACCCGTTGTCGGCGGAGAGTTCGAAGTGGTCCGTGGAGTCGTAGAAGGTCCAGGCGAGGTAGCCGCCGACGGCGAGCAGGGCCGCCGCGCCGATCAGCGGCCCGACCACCGCGCGCAGCCCCTCCAGCGGGCTGGTGCGCAGCAGCCCGCGGAACCGGACGGCGGCCGCGACGGCGGTCAGCGCGTAGTAGAGCGCGACGACGATGCCGATCGCGTTGACCGCCGCCGAGATCAGGTCGTTGACGGTCGGGATGGCGATCGAGGCCAGCGCGAGGGCGACCGCGACACCGGTGATCAGCAGGGTGCCGACGGCGGGCGTGGCGTGCCGGGGGTGCAGCCTGGTCCAGACCGGGCCGAGCACCCGGTCGCGGCCCATCGCGTACATCCCGCGCGCGGTCGGGATCACCGAGGACTGCAGCGAGGCCACCGCGGAGAACATCAGTGCGATCAACGGCAGCGCGGCCAGCGGCTGTTGGGCCAGCTTGGTGCCGAAGTAGGTCAGCCCGTGGGCGCCGTTGTCGGCCAACTCGCCGAGCGGCAGCACCCGTTGGAAGGCCGTACCGGCGAGCAGGAACAACGCCAGCATCACCACCAGGGCGATCAAACCGCCCCGGGAGGCGTCCCGCGGGTCGCGGACCTCCTCGCCGACGCTGAACACCGACTCGAAGCCCCAGTAGCAGAACACCGCCAGCACCATGCCCTGGGCGACCGCGTCGAAGGAGGGGATGTCGAAGGGGTTGTACCACTGGAGCGAGAACGGCTGGTCGCCGGCGAACAGCCCGTAGCCGCAGAAGCCGAGCAGCACGGCGTACTCGAAGACCAGCAGCGCCTTCTGCAGCCGGGCCGCCAGATCCAGCCCGCGCACCGCGACCAGGGCGGCGCCCACCAGCACCACCAGGCCGAGCAGGGTGCACTGGACGGTCGAGTCGGCGTCGAGCCGCAGCCCGGCGACGCTGCGCAGGTGGGCCTGGTCGAGCAGTTGGATGACCGAGGAGCCGGTGACGGTCGTGGTGTACGCCATGAAGACGATCGTCCCCACGGTGTTCACCCAGCCGGTCAGGAAGCCCAGCCAGGGGCTGAGGGTGCGACCGACCCAGCGGTAGCTGCTGCCCGCGTCCGGCTCGACGGCGTTCAGCCGCCCGTACCCGCCGGCGATGGCGAGCACCGGCAGGAAGGCCAGCAGCATGATCGCCGGCAGGTGCAGGCCGACCACCCCGGCCATCAGGCCCAGACCGATCCCGATGCTGCTGGTGGCGGCCGTGCTGGAGGCGGCGATCGCCACTCCGTCCAGCAGACCGATCGACTGCCGCATCTCGACGCCGGCGTGTCGCGCGTCCGCTCTCGGGCCGCCGCCCGTGTCCTTCACCGTCGATGCCAACGGATCACCGCCTTGCTCGTGGGGGTGCGCGGGTGAGGGGGAACCCGCCCCGGTCGTGGGGGGTGACGCGGGCGGGAAGTGCGAGCCATGAAACCGGCGGCACCGCCACACGTCAATGCCGTTGTCATAAGGGCCCCCACCACACCGCACCCCGCCGATCCCCCTCGGTCGGCCCCGGGTTCACCCCGGCCGCCGGAAGCCACGTTCACCTCGGCGGCCCAGCGCCGTTCGTCCCCCGGCCCGGCCGTGTCACCGCAGCGCCGGACGGCCGCACCACCCGACCGCCGCGCGGCCGTACGACGGCGCGGCCGCGTGCCGGACCCCTGCACGAGCACCGCGCCAAGACCTCCGGCGGAGCCCGGAGCGCCGCGCCGGACGAGGCGTGGAAGGGCAGGGACGGCCGGTCACGCTCGCGGCGACGGGCGCGGGGCCCGTCAGAGCTCGTCGAGGGGTTCGTCGAGGACGCCCTGGCGGGCGATGATGTAGCCGAGGTGGCCGCGGCTGCGGCTGCCGAGGAGTTCGCTGGCCTTCTGGATGTGGCTGGAGACGGTGCGGGTGCTCATGCCGAGGCGGGAGGCGATGGCCTCGTCGGTGTAGCCGTTGACCATCAGGCGCAGGACGTTCTGGCGGGTGCGGGCGGTGAGCAGCCGGGGGCGGTGGTGGCCGTTCTGGTAGGTGACAGGCTCGGCGCGCTCCCACATCAGCTCGAAGATCTTGAGCAGGTACTCGACCAGCGGCGGGAGTTCGATGAGCATCGCCGCGGCCTCCCGGTCGGCGCCGGCCGGGATGAAGGCGGTGGAGCGGTCGCAGATGATCACCCGGTCGAAGACCTCGTTCAGGGTGCGCACCTGGGCGCCCTGGGCGGTGACCTGCTCGATGTAGGCCAGCGTCGGCCCGTGCGAGCGCACGGTGTGCTGGTAGAGGGTGCGTTGGCGCACACCGCGGCCGGCCAGGGCGAGGTCGCGCGGGAGCGCGTCGGCGAGTTGGTCGGGGCCGCGTCCGCCGCCCGGCTGGGCGGTGAGCAGTTCCTCGGAGCAGGCGGCGACGGCCTTCTCCAGCGCGAGGTTGATCTCCTCGCCGGTCAGCACCCGGATCGGCAGCTTGGCCTGCCGCATGACGTCGCGGTAGGCGTGCTCGGCGGTGTGGAAGGAGGTGTGCAGCGCGGCGAGCCGCTCCTGGTGCGCCAGGACGGCGAGTTCGATCGGCCTGGCTAACCCGGTGACGGCGATGTCGGGCGGGACGGGGGCCAGCCGCTCGCCGGGGCCGGGCAGCGGGCGCAGCAGCCCCATCGCGATCAGGCACTCGGGGGCGTCGCCGGTCGCCTCCCCGTCGGCCAGCGCCGTGCGGTAGAACTCGATGCCCCGGTCGCAGAGCTGGGGTGCACCCGTTTCCGCGCAGTTGTCCTGGGTTGGGCACATCTGGGCATCCTTCCGGCTTCGGCATTGCGCCTTCACGAATGCCCGTACCGGCTACCGCCAGGCATCCGAACCGGCAAGATGGGAGTGACTGCCGTTCGGAAGCCGCCCCCCGGGCTCCGACAGCCGTGAGTGTACGCCCAAAGGGCGCGGAAATCATCGGCTGACAGTAGTCGGCCGTGCACGCAAGCGGGGGAGCCGACGGTGACGGTCGCGACCGACCGCACCCGGCAGCGGTGACCGGGGGATCGTCGGCGCATCGCACCTGGCGTCCCGTCGGGCGCCCGGGGCGGGCGATCGGTGCACGGAACGGCCTACAGACGGAAGGCACCCCCAGTTGCGAGCTGACTCCGACCCGGCGGCACCGCCCGCCGCCCTCGCCGGCCTGGTGGACCAGCGCCTGGTACGACAGTTGGCGGAGGCCGCCGCCGCGCAGGTCGGCTCCGGCGCGGTCCGGCTGCTGGGCGACGGCGGGATCCTCCAGGCCTTCGCCAAGCAGCTGATCGAGGGCGCCCTGGAGCTCGAACTCCAGGAGCACCTGCGCGGTTCCGGCACCAGCTCCGGCACCGGAACCGGCTCCGGAACCAACGGCCGCAACGGCGCCCGGGCCAGACGGCTGCTCACCGAGATCGGCCCGGTCGAGGTGCGGGTGCCCCGGGACCGCGAGGGCAGCTTCACGCCCAAGGCCGTCCTCCCCCGGGCCCGGCGGCTGCCCGGGCTCGACCGGCTGGTGATCTCGCTGACGGCGCGCGGCCTGAGCTCGGGCGAGCTGGTGGCGCACCTGGCCGAGGTGTACGGCGTGGAGCTCAGCCGGGAGACCGTATCGGCCATCACCGACCAGGTGCTGGACGAGCTCGCCGAGCGGCGCGCGCGGCGGCTCGACCCGGTCTACCCGGTGGTCTTCGTCGACTCGGTGCGCAGCGGGCGTTCGGGCGGGCCGCTGGTGCACCTGGCGCTCGGGGTCTCCGTCGAGGGCCGGCGCGAGGTGCTGGGCCTGTGGCCGGCCGCGGACGGGGAGCAGTGGCCGCGGGTGCTGGCCGGGCTCGCCGAGCGCGGGGTGCGGGACGTCTGGGTGCTGGTGGGCGGCACCGGCGCGGTGCTCGCCGAGGCGGCGGCGGAGCGGTGGCCGCGCACCGTGGTGCACGGTTCGGTGGCCCATCTGCTGCACGCGGCGCTGCGGCACGCGCCGGGCGAGGACTGGGGTGCGCTCTCCCGGGCGCTGCGCGAGACCTGTACGGCGCCGTCCGAGGCCGCCGCGCTGGAGCGGCTGTCCCGGGCCGAGCGGGAGTGGGGGCCGAGCCACCGCGAGGTGTTCCGGGTGTGGCGGTCGGCCTGGCCGCTGCTGGCCCCCGGCTTCCGTTTCGGCCCCGAGGCGCGGCGGCTGCTGACGGGCGGGGGCGCGCTGGAGCGGTTGCACGCCCGGCTGCGCCGGATCGAGCAGTCGGCGGGCCGGGTGCAGGACGAACGCGCCGCGCTCAAGCGCGCCTATCTGGCGACGCTCGCCCTGGAGTCGCCGACCGGGCCGGGCCCGTCGTGGGCCGAGGACTGGCCCGTCGTCCGGGAGGAGCTGCGCCGGGGCTCCCGGCGCGGCGCCGGGGTGCCCGATCCCGCGCTGCGATGTCCGCCCGGGTCACCGGAGTCCCCCACCGGGGGATCCCACCACTGATCTGACAGAACCGGGTGGGACTTGGATCATGTCTGTCTGCATTTGACACGATCTGACCAGGCTTCCGGTTCCCGCATTGCGTGTTCACGATCACAGTCAGAGCTTCCACGCACGTTTGGGCCTTCGGCAGGATGCGTTGTCAGAGCGAAGAGGGCAGACCGCCCTCCTCAGGAAGAGGAATTCGCGATGCCAAGCCTTGCCGTTCGCGTCCACAAGATGCCCGGGATGCGCACCGTTCCACCGGCCACCGTGCCGAGCCTCCGGCTCCACGCCCGGCCGCAGTCGTCCACGCTCTCCCTCACCGCCCACGGCGTCACCGCCCACGACGCCGCCTTCCACGCCGCCCTCGGCAAGGACTCCGGCTGGGGGCCGTGAGCCACGGCTCCGCCCGCTCACCCCGCTCCTCCCCTTTTCGCACTGCTCCGATCCGGAACCGAACAGAGAGGAACCGACGATGGCGAACCCGTTCGAGGACCCCGAGGCCAGCTACCTCGTCCTGGTGAACGACGAAGGCCAGCACTCGCTGTGGCCGGCCTTCAGCCCGGTGCCCGCCGGCTGGCAGCAGGTGTTCGGCGCCGCCGGACGGCAGGACTGCCTCGACTACGTCGAGCAGAACTGGCAGGACCTGCGGCCGAAGAGCCTGATCGCGCAGCTGTCCGAGCAGTGACCCCGGCCACCGGGCACTGACCCGGGCCGCCCGCGCCCACCGCGCACCGGTCACCGCCGTCGGGCCGTCGGCCCCCCGGACGCCACCCGGCCTCCGTACGGGGCCTCGCCGAGCGGCCGCTCACCCGGCCACCCCCACCTCGGCGCTCCGCACCCGGCGGACCACCGCCCGCCCCGCGCCGCACCGCGCCCGGGCCGCCCCTCACCGGGCCGCTCGCCCGCGCCGTCCCACCCGCCACCGCGGAGCCCACCGCACCGGCGGGACCCGACGGCCCCGCACCGCCGCACCACGTCCACCACCGCAGCACCCCACCGCCGCGCGGCCGCTCCGGCACGCCGCCGGCGCCGTCCCGCGTCCGACGTCTACGCGCGTGCATCGAACAGCACCGGCGCGTCCCCGCACCCGCGCCGCCCGCACCCGCGCACCGCGCACCGCACCGCACCCGCGCACCCGTGTGCCGTACGGACGTCACGAAAAGCACACCCCAGCACCGCGAAACGACCGCAACATCGCTCCGCCGACCACCGGGCCGACCGCCCCGAGGTCAACCCAGCTCGCCGCTCCCGCCACCGCGGGGGCCAGCCGCACGAGGGAGAGAGTCACATGTCCGGGGTCCAGCAGACGCACAGATCCGAGCAGCGGCCGGAAGCGGCCGAGGTCCTGTGCCGACTGTTCGCGGAGGTGCTCGGCCGGGAGTCGGTCGACCCCGCGGCGGGCTTCTACGACCTGGGCGGCGACCGGCCCGCCGCCGAGCGGCTGCTGGCCCGGGTGCACGCCGGGTTCGGCGTCCGGCTGACCCTGCCCGACCTGGCGGACGCCCCCACGCCCGCCGCGCTGGCCGCCCGGCTGGCCCCCGGGCACCTGGCTGAAGGTCAGCCCGGAGGCGTGCAGATCGAGTGCTCGTCGGCGTGCAGCCATGTCGTACATATGGCC
>NZ_JBSFWR010000181.1:0-7894 GCF_053594915.1 Kitasatospora sp. NPDC002543
CACACCCTCCCGGTCCGTGGTGTGGTCGTCCGCGAAACGACGGTCACCCGTCGCGTCCGGCACGTACTTCACACAGACAACGATCCTCAAGCTCATGAGCGGTTCTCCTGTCACGGGTGCACGGATGCACTGGATCCACGGCCTCAGCCATACCGAGGGTACTGAGTGCCAAGACCGGCCCGGGCGCGACCCACGCGCCGCATGCGCCACCTGGACCGGTACAGCCTGTCTGCCCTCTTCGACTGGCGTCAGAGGCTCCATGGAGAGAATACGGCACTCAGTACCCCTCGTAAAGGAACTCAGTACCCTTGCGGGCTCCCCGGGGGTCAGCCGCGCAGGACGACGGCGGCCTCTCCGGTGTAGACGCGGAAGGTCAGCGACTCCTGGAGGTAGAGCCGGATCGTTTCGGCGTCGTGGGAGAGGTAGCCCACCGAGGCGTCCTGGCCGAGGAAGAGCTCGAAGTCCCCGCCTCGGGTGGAGAGCAGGTAGGCGCCCTCGATGGCCGGGGCCCAGATGATGTCCCCGTCGAGGAGGCGGGCGAGGTGGTTGTGGACGGGGTAGCCGTGGTCGCTGGTCTCGTTGACGGCGGTGAAGGCCTCGGCGCCGAGCAGCAGCGAGTAGGGGCCGCCGACGCCGGCGAGGCGCAGGGCGGTGAGGCCGCGGCTGACGGCCTCGGGGTACTCCCGGACGTCGTCGGGCAGTTGCACCGGGGGGTTGGTGGAGGCCGCGCGGATGCCGTCGATGGCGGCGGCGCGGTAGCCCTCGAAGACGGCGCGGTCCTCGGCCAGGGCGAGCTTGCGGCCCGCGTCCTTGACCGGCTGCCAGTCGGAGTCCCGGGAGCCGCGTTCGACGTCGTCCACCGCGTCGCGGCGGACGGTGAAGGGGACGCGCAGCTCGACCACCGGCTGGGCGGCGCGGGCACGGGCCTGGATGCCCTCGGTCGGGGGGTCGATGGCGGTCAGGTGGCCGGTGCCGACCGCGGCGAGGGTGGCGCCCTCGGGGCCGGTGAGGTCGACCACCCGGCGTCCGGCGATGTGGAGCTTGAAGGTCTGGCGGGCCTCCTCCTCGATCTCCTCCCAGGCGGCGGCGGAGATCGGGGCGAGGTCCCGGTGGAGGTTGTTCATGGGCGGGGTCCTGTTCGGGGGGCGGCGGGTGGCGGTCAGGAGGTCGTCGTCTTGAGGCTGCCGATGCCGAGCGAGCCGTCCGCACCGCCGGGGCGCGGCGCGGGTGCGGCAGGTGCGGCCTGGTCGGCAGGTGCGGCCTGGGCGGCGGGGGCCGCCGGGGGCGACGGCGGCGGGGAGTCGAGGAAGTCCGCGGTCGGGACGAAGAACAGCCCGCCGGTGACGGCGGTGGAGAAGTCGAGCAGCCGGTCGGTGGTGCCGGGCGGGCTGCCGACGAACATGTTGCGCAGCATCTCCTCCGTCACCCCGGGGTCGGCCGCGTAGCCGATGAAGTAGGTGCCGGCCTCGCCCCCGCGGCCCGCGGAACCGAACGTGCCGTACGGCATGTTGAAGCGGACGATCTTCCGCTCCTCGCCGTCCGGCCCGGTGATCACGGTGAGCGCCACGTGCGAGTCGGCGGGTTTGACGTCGTCGGACAGCTCGATGTCCTCCAGCTTGGTGCGGCCGACCGCGTCCTCCTGCTGCTCCACGCTCAGCGCGTTCCACTTGTCCATGTCGTGCACGTAGCGCTGCACCAGGACGTAGCTGCCGCCGGTGAACGCCGGATCCTCCGCGCCGACCAGGGCGGCGCTCTCGGCGGCCCGGCCCTCCGGGTTCTCGGTGCCGTCGACGAAGCCGAGCAGGTCCCGGTCCTCGAAGTACTTGAAGCCCTGGACGGAGTCGACGACGGTCGCCGCCGCGGCGAGCCGGCCGGTGAGCTGGGCGGCCAGCTCGAAGCAGAGGTCCATCCGCTCCGCCCGCAGGTGCAGCAGGAGGTCTCCGGGGGTGGCCGGAGCCCGGTGGCGGGCGCCGGCCACCTCCTGGAACGGGTGCAGGGCGGCCGGGCGGGGGCCGGCGAAGAGGCGGTCCCAGAGCTCGGAGCCGATGCCGGTGACGCAGGTGAGGGCGCCCTGGGGGGCCCGGAAGCCGACGGCGCGGCGCAGGCCGGCGAGCTCGGGCAGCAGCTCGCGGACGGCCGCCTCGCGGCCGGGTTCGACGGTGAGGACCAGGAAGACGGCCGCGCTGGTCAGCGGGGAGAGTACGGCTTGCGGTTCGGCCTGCATGGTCAGGGCCTTTCCCGGGGCGCCCTGGAGGCGTCCCACTCGGCGAGGTAGTCCGCGAAGATCTGCTTCAGGTGGTGGCCGATCTTCAGGTAGTCGAGGTCGTCCAGGTTCGCCAGCGAGACCCGGACGGACCACTCGGGCCCGTCGAATCCGCCGCCGTTGAGCAGCACCACCCCGGTCTGCTCGGCGAGCCGGAACAGCGGCTCGGTGGGCTCGTAGTTCTTCTCCAGGAAGGTCGCGAAGTCCCGGCCGGCGACCCGCTCGGCCTCGGCGAGCAGGTCGAGCTCGACGTAGTAGCCGGCCCGCCCGGGGTCGTCCGAGATCCGCATCCCGGAGCCCTCCAGCAGCAGGCCGAGCCGCCGGCGGACGATCTCCTGCACCCGCGCCTTGTACGCCTTGCCCTCGGGCAGCAGCGCGAACAGCGAGAAGAGCACCATCTGGACCTGCTGGGGGAGGCTGAGCCCGGCGGTGTGGTTGAGCGCGACCTGCCGGGAGTCGGCGACCAGCCGGTCGATGAAGCGGATCCGCCCCGGATCCAGGCTCAGGGTGCCGTACCGCTTCGCGAGCCGCTCCCGCTGCTCCGCCGGAAGGGCGGCGATCATCTCGTCGATCACGTTGTCCCGGTCCAGGCCGATCACCCCGAGGCGGTGGCCGGTGGCGCCGTAGTGCTTGGAGTACGAGTAGACGAGCAGGGTGTTGCGGGGCAGTTCGGCGGCCAGGGTGCGGAAGCCGTCCACGAAGGTGCCGTAGACGTCGTCGGTGACGATCACCAGGTTGGGGTTGGTGGTGGCCACGATCTGCTTGATCTGCTCGGTGACCTCCCGGGACAGCGCCAGGGAGGGCGGGTTGCTGGGGTTCACGAGGCAGAGCAGCCTGATCCGCGGGTCGGCCAGCTTGGCGACCTCCTCGGCCGGGTAGCGCCACTCCCGCACTCCGGTCTCGACCAGCTTGCTGGCCTGGATCTCGACCACCTCGAAGTCGTAGGTGTCCAGTTCGGGGATCTCGATGTACGGGGTGAACACCGGCACCATCAGCGCGATCCGGTCGCCCCGGTGCAGCAGACCGTTCTTCGTCAGCGAGTCGAAGACGTAGCACATCGCGGCGGTGCCGCCCTCGGTGGCGAAAAGCTCGGGCTGCCGCGGCGACGGGGGCCGCCCGTCCATCAGCTCCTCCTGGAGGTAGCCGCGGACGATCTGTTCGGCGTGCACCAGCATCCGGTCGGGGACGGGGTAGTTGTCGCCGATGCTCGCGTCGGCGAGCTCGTGGAGGAAGGCCTCGCGGTCGAACCCGAAGCGGTCGACGGCGAGTTCGACGCCGCGCCGGAGCAGTTCGATGCCGGGCAGGTCGGGGTGGCTGCGGACGAAGGCGTCGAAGCGCCCGGCGACGCCGGCCCGCTCCGGCATGCCGCCGAGGTCGTCGGCCGTCCAGACCCGGCGGCTCTCCGCCAGCGCGAAGTGGCCGAGTGCGAGGGCGGCCTCGCGGGGGCCGGTGCAGACCCAGTTCGGGTTGCCGCGACCGGCGTTGAGCATGTGGGCGGTGGACTTCCCCTTCTGCCCGGGCTCGTCGCGCTGGTAGGCCTCGGCGAGCCGGACGAACTCGGCCTTGAGCTCGAAGGGGCTGAGCCGGGCCAGTCGGCGGATCTCCTCGCGACCGGTGATGGGCTTCGTCATGGCGTTCTCTCCGGCGGCGTCGGAATTCTCTGATGGTTCGTCAACTCAGGCCCCCAGCATGCCGACCAGGATCGGCCCGGTGAGCGGGAGCAGGAAGTTGGAGATGGTGTAGGTGATCGTGTAGCCCAGCATCGGGATGCTGCTCTGCGCGACGTTGGTGACGGTCGTGATGGCCGGCGTGCTGCACTGCTGGCCGGCGATGGCACCGACCAGGATCGGCGGCTCGATCTTCAGCAGCTTGCGGCCGACGAACAGCGAGAGCACCGCGGGGACGGTGACCATGAGGATGCCGGAGGCCGGCAGCAGCACCGGGTGGTCGCTGAGCAGCGCGGCGGCGTCCGGTCCGGCGGCCAGGCCGGTGACGGCGATGAAGACGGAGAGCCCGAGGTCCTTGGCGGTCTGCGCGGCGACCGGCGGATAGGCGCCGAAGGTGGGCCGCTGGGCCCGGAACCAGCCGAAGACCAGCCCGGAGACCAGGCAGCCGCCGCCGGTGCCGAGCGAGAGCGCGGCGTTCCCGGCGTGCACGGTGACCAGGCCGATCAGCACGCCGACGCAGATGCCGAGGCTGATGTAGATGTAGTCGATGGCGTCCTTGCGGATGCTGACGCCGGCCTTGGCGGCGAACCGGTCGACGGCCGAGCGGGAGCCGGTGACGGTCACCGTGTCGCCTCGGTGCAGTTCGGTGTCGGCGATCGCGGGCAGGTGCTGGTCGACCCGCTGGACGTCGGTCAGGTAGATCCCGGAGGTGGTGGCCGGCTGTTCCTCGGCGACCTCCCCGGCCGTACGGCCGACGAAGTCGCGGTTGGTGAGGACCACGTCGCGGACCACCATCGGGCTGTCCAGGCCGGGCACGCCGGAGGTCTCCGGGCCGAGGTCGTGGCCGGTGTCGATGACGGCCTCGCGGCGGCCGACCAGCAGGACGAGGTCGCCGCGGCGCAGTCGGAAGTCCTGTTCGGGGTGACGGGTGCGGCCGTCCCGCCGGACGCCCTCGACGGTGACCAGGCCCTGCTGGATCTCCTCCACCTGGGCGACGGTCGAGCCCTCGCCCTGGGAGACCAGGTAGGTGCGGCCGACCAGCGGGGGCAGCGCGGGCTGTTCGTCGCCGGCGAGCGCGCCCTTGCCGCCGCGCATCCTCTGCCACAGCTCGCGGGAGGCGTCGGGCAGCTTGATCCGCATGACCAGCGGGAAGATCTGGCTGGTCAGCAGCACGATGGAGACCAGGCCGAACAGGTAGCAGACCGAGTAGGCGGCGGCCACGTGGTTCTGCAGCTGGGCGGACTGGTCGGGGCCGAGGCCGGAGAGGTTGGAGATCGCCTCCTGCGCGGTGCCGACCACGGCCGACTCGGTGGCCGCCCCGGCCAGGATGCCGGCCGCGGTGCCGACGTCCAGGTCGAAGGCCTTGCCGATGCCGTAGGCCATCCCGACGACCAGCACCGCCTCCATGACGCAGAGCACCGCGAAGCGCAGGCCCTTGGCGTTGAGGTTGGAGAAGAACTGGGGGCCGGCGATGTAGCCGAGCGAGAAGATGAACAGCGCGAAGGCGACGTTCTTGACGTCGGCGTTGACGCTGACGTGCCGGCTGCCGATCAGCATGGCGACGATCAACGTGCCGCAGATGCCGCCGAGTTGGATCGGTCCGACGCGCAGCTTGCCGAGCAGGTAGCCGAGCGCCAGGCAGACGAACAGCGCGAGGACGGGGTTCTCCCGCAGCAGGTTCACGGCAGCCGCTCCCGCCGCGGCGCGGGGGAGCCGAACGGGGGACGGACCAGCATTAATCTGATCATGGGAACGATTACACCGCAAAGCGGACAATCCGGCACGGCCGACACGCAGCCGAACGGCCCCGTCGGAGCGGTCTCCGACGGGGCCGTTCGACCCGTCCGGTGGGGCTGTTCGGCCCGGCCCGGCGGGGCTGTTCGCGCCGACCCGGTGTGGCCCGTTCGACCAGTGCGCCACGCACCCCGGAGGTGTCAGGCGCGCCGCCGCCGGACACCGACGACGGCCACCGCGGCGCCCAGCGGCGTGGCGGCCACCGGCACCACCAGGGCCGCCCGGAACCCCTCCGGGGCCGCCACTCGGGCACCCGCCCCCGCCGCTCCCCCGCCCGGTGGCTCAGCCGCGCAGCGCCGCCAGCTGCTCGGCGAACGGCACCACCTGCTCGGGCAGCGCCGGCGCCGCCGCGGGACCGCGCCCGGCCAGCAGCGCCGCCAGCTCCCCGGCCGCCCGGTCGATCCGGCGCGGCAGGCCGTCGGTGAGCCCGTCCCCCGCCGCGCCCCAGTCGTCGGTGGCCGCGTAGACGGCCGTCGGCAGCACCACCGCGCGCAGGTAGCTGAACAGCGGGCGCACGGCGTGCTCCAGGGCGAGCGAGTGCCGGGGCGTGCCGCCGGTGGCGGCGATCAGCACCGGCTTGCCGGTGAGCGCGTCGTTGTCGATCACGTCGAAGAAGGACTTGAACAGGCCGCTGTACGAGGCCGTGAAGATCGGCGTCACCGCGATCAGGGCGTCCGCCTCCGTCACCGCCTCGATCGCCGCGCGCAGCCCGGCGCCGGGGAAGCCGGTGACGAAGTTGTTGGCCACCTCCACCGCCAGGTCCCGCAGCTCGACCACGGTGACGTCCACCTCCCGCCCCTCCCGGGCGAGCCGGCTCACGGTGGCGTCGGTCAGCCGGTCGGCCAGCAGGCGCGTCGAGGACGGCTTGCTCAGTCCGGCGCTCACCACCACCAGCTTGTACGCGTTCACCGGGCCACCTCCGTCGTCTCGTTCTCCTGCGCGTCGCGGGTCCGCGCGTCGCGGGCCGCGACCAGCGCGGCGTGGGTCGGCCCGTCCGGCACCCCGGCCGGGCGGCCCTTGGCGAACTCCTCGCGCAGCACCGGCACGACCTCCTCGCCGAGCAGGTCCAGCTGCTCCAGCACCGTCTTCAGCGGCAGGCCGGCGTGGTCCATCAGGAACAGCTGGCGCTGGTAGTCGCCGAAGGTCTCGCGGAAGGTCAGGGTCTTCTCGATGACCTCCTGGGGGCTGCCCACGGTGAGCGGGGTCTGGTCCGTGAACTCCTCCAGCGAGGGCCCGTGCCCGTAGACGGGCGCGTTGTCGAAGTACGGGCGGAACTCGCGCACCGCGTCCTGGGAGTTCTTCCGCATGAACACCTGGCCGCCGAGGCCGACGATCGCCTGCTCGGGCGTGCCGTGGCCGTAGTGGGCGTAGCGCTCGCGGTAGAGCTCGATCAGCTTCTGGAAGTGCTCCTTGGGCCAGAAGATGTTGTTCGCGAAGAAGCCGTCGCCGTAGTAGGCGGCCTGTTCGGCGATCTCGGGGCTGCGGATCGAGCCGTGCCAGACGAACGGCGGGACGTCGTCCAGCGGGCGCGGGGTGGCGGTGAAGCCCTGGAGCGGGGTGCGGAAGCGGCCCTGCCAGTCCACCACGTCCTCGCGCCACAGCTGGTGCAGCAGCGCGTAGTTCTCGATCGCGAGCGGGATGCCCTGGCGGATGTCCTTGCCGAACCACGGGTAGACCGGGCCGGTGTTGCCGCGGCCCATCATGACGTCCACCCGGCCCTCGGCCAGGTGCTGGAGCATCGCGTAGTCCTCGGCGATCTTCACCGGGTCGTTGGTGGTGATCAGCGTGGTCGAGGTGGAGAGGATGATGCGGTCCGTTTGGGCAGCGATGTAGCCGAGCATGGTGGTCGGGGAGGAGGGGACGAACGGCGGGTTGTGGTGCTCACCCATGGCGAAGACGTCCAGGCCGACCTCCTCGGCCTTGCGGGCGATGGCGACCATCGCCTTGATCCGCTCGTGCTCGGTCGGGGTGCGGCCGGTGGTGGGGTCGGTCGTCACGTCGCCGACGGAGAAGATTCCGAACTGCATGCTGCTCACCACATCCCAGGTAGTCCAACTTTCAACCACCTTAGCACCCGGGCGCCCCCGGCTATTCCCGGCGGCCCGGGTACGGGACACGGACCCGCCCCGGGCGGGGCGCCGAAGCGCTCCGCCCGGGGCGGTCACCTGTC
>NZ_JBSFWR010000182.1:0-7692 GCF_053594915.1 Kitasatospora sp. NPDC002543
CCTCCTTGTCGGTGACCGGGTCGGTGGGGACGCGGAAGGCGACCAGGGCGACCGCGATCAGGCCGAAGACCAGGCCCATCCCGTGCGACCGGCCGCCGCCGTCTGCGCGGGCCCCGGGGAGAGCCCCGGAAACACCGCCGGAAACACCTCCCGGAAGCCCCGCGGGAGCCTGCCGGACGCCGCGCGACGCGCCCGGAGCGGCCCCGTGCCGCCTGTGGGATCGGCCACAGGCCTCCGCGCACCGGCACCCCCGCGCGCGGGGCGCGCGCACCGCCCGCACGGTTCGTACGCCCAACCCGCGCACGCTTCCTGACGGCACGCCCGCACCCGTTCCGATCGGCCGAAACCCGCTGGGCGCCCCGCGCTCCGGCACCCGTGGCCGCCCCCGGCCCGTCGACGCCGGGCGGTACCCGTGGATAGGGTCGGACCCCATGGCTGGCAGAGCGCCGGGCACACCGCCCCAGACGACTGCGACGAGGCCCGGCGCCGCCCCGGCGTCCGAGTCCGTGACGGCCCGGTTGAGCAAGAAGGTCCGCCGGGTCCGCCGAAGGCTGCGCACAGCCGGGGTGGACTACTTCCGCGGCGGCGCCGCCGACTGGCCCGTGCTCTGCGCGCTCGCCCTGCTCGTCCCGGTGCTGATCCTCTTCAACATCTGGATGCCCGGCTGGGCCCCGCCCACCTCGCTGGTCCTGCCGATCCTGGCCGGCGCCCTGCTGCTGCGCCCCGGCAGCCTGGTGGTGCTCTATGCGCTGGCCGCGCTCGGCCTGTCCTCCGAGTCCGTGATCCACACCGGCCAGCGGGTCGCCAGCGACAACCCCGAGGCCTACCTCTACGGCGTCACCCCGGGCGCGGCCCTGGTGGTCGGCGCCGCCGGGGTGGGCGGGCTGCTGCTCGCCCAGTTCCGGGCCAGGGTCGGCGTGCCCTGGTGGGGCGGCTCCACCATGCTGTTCGACCTGCGCGAGCGGCTGCGGGTGCAGAGCCGGGTGCCCGCGCTGCCGGACGGCTGGCACGCGGACATGGCGCTGCGTCCGGCCGGCGGCCAGTCCTTCTCCGGGGACTTCGTGGTCGCCGCGCGCACCGGCCCCGGCCAGCGGCTGCTGGAGGTGGTCCTCGCGGACGTCTCCGGCAAGGGCATGGACGCGGGCTCCCGCGCCCTGCTGCTCTCCGGCGCCTTCGGCGGGCTGGTCGGCTCGCTGCCCGCGCACGACTTCCTGCCCGCCGCCAACGGCTACCTGCTGCGCCAGTCCTGGGAGGAGGGCTTCGCCACCGCCGTCCACCTGGTGCTGGACCTGGACACCGGTGAGTACGAGCTGCTCTCGGCCGGGCACCTGCCGGGCATGCAGCGGCTGGCGGGGGAGGGCCGCTGGGAGGTCAAGCAGGCCGAGGGCCCGCTGCTCGGGATCTACGACGGCGCCAAGTTCGAGGGCGTGCGCGGCCGGCTGAACCGCGGCGACGTGCTGATGCTCTGCACCGACGGCATGGTCGAGGCGCCCGGCCGGGACCTCGCCGAGGGCATGGACCGGCTGATGGGCGAGGCGGACCGGCTGGTGCCGGGCGGCGGGCCCGGCACGGGAACCGGCGCCGCGGGCGCGCTGATCGAGACGGTCGCCCGGGACATCAACGACGACCGCGCCGTGCTGCTGCTCTGGCGCGACTGACGCCCGCTCCGGGGCACATGCCGGGGGCAGCCGTCGCTGTCAAGCCTGGGAGCTGATCTTCAGCCAAATCGGACGCCCCGTCGACGGACCGGACCAGCGGCTTCCGTTACCCGCCCCTGACGGTTTCCCGGCCGCTCAGCACGGCCCCGCCGACGATTCGTCAGGACGGCTCCGCTATCGTCCCGGTCGGCGGAAACTCGTCTCGCATCGCAGGATATCGGCGTTGGGCTGACTTTCAGACCTTTACGCAATCGGCACGGTCGACCACACTGAGTCCGGGCGGGACTGTTCAGGATTCGGGGGATTGGGGGCGTCACGTGCGGCACGACAGACAGCGGTCGATCGTGGGCTCCCTCGCCGGCGGTGTGCCGGACGGTCCGCGATTCCGCCTCGGGACCGTCGGACAGGCCGGGGTCCGGCTTTCGCAGGTGCCGCCGGGCGGCGGCACCCCGCTATGAAAACGAGGAAGTGAGTCCGGGTGGCACTCTCCGTCTCCGCACTGGTCCTGTTCGCGATCCTGTGCATCATCTTCATCCGCAACAAGCAGATGAAGATCCCGCACGCGATCGTCGCCGCCCTGTTCGGCTTCATGCTCCACGAGACCACGGTCGCGACCTCGATCAACTCCCTGCTGGCCAACCTGGCGCACAGCATCTCCGGCATCACCGGAGGCTGATCCGGCCGGGCCGTCCGCGCCCCGGTCGAGGGGTCACCGGCCGGCCCGTCTGGCCTCCCGCCAGCGAGCGAACAGTCCCCGGGGGCGTGGTGCCGCCGGGGCCGGGACACGCATCGGTGCGGGTGCCACGGCACCCGCCGACGTGTGCTGCCCGGAGACCGCGGGCTCGGCCGTCAGCAGGACGAACAGCCGTGCCCAGCACAGGCGTTCACCCCGCGGCCAGTCCAGCGCGCGCAGCGCCGCCGACGCCGCCTCCGACACCTCGCCGCCCACCCGGACCTCGGCGACGTCGTCCCCCGCCTTCCCGCCCAGGAAGAGCTTGACGCCCACCGGCCCGGGCCCGGTCAACTCCGCGCGCAGCGCGGGCGCCAGGGCCGGCAGCACCCGGTGGTCGGCCAGCCAGCCCGCCAGGTGCTCGTTGCCGAAGCCGAACACCGCGGCCGGGCCCTGCACCGCGCGCCAGCCCGGGAGTTCGGGCAGGTGCGGCCGGTCGGCGTGGACCCCGCTGCCCTCCGCGAGCTCGACCAGCACCGAGGCGGTGGTGGTCGCCCACATCTTCACCGCGTTGGCGAGCTTCTCCTCCTCGGTCTTGCCGAGGCCGGCCGCGCAGTCCCACACCACCGGGGCGTCCGCCCGGCCCAGGTGGAGCACGAAGCCGAGGTCCACGTGGCCGGCGCCGTCGTCCCCGGGGTGCTCGCGGACCGCCACCGCCGTGGTGCCGGGGCCGCGGACCACGTCGCCGTCCGGGCGGAACACCTGGCCCAGTCGCGCCATCTCCCGGACCACGCAGCGCTGTATGACGGCCAGTCGCTCCTGCGGACCCACCGGGACTCCTCCACCTCTGGAGCGCGGCGGCGGCGGTCGCGCTCCGACCGCGCTCGAACCGCGCTCGAACGCCGCCGAGGCTATCGGCCCGGCAGCCCGCCGGGAAACCATGCGGACCCCGCGGTCCTCCGGTCGCGGAAATGTCCTTGATGCCCCACTTTGGGCAGCGGAACCCGACGTCCGTCCGCCCGGAGGGCCCACATGCCCCGCGCCGCCGCCCCGCCCCCGCCCGTCCTCCTCGCCCCCGGGTCGCCGCCGTTCGGCCCCGCCGACTCCGGGCTGGTCGCCGAGGTCGAGGCCTACCTCGCCTCGCTGCCCGCCCCCGCGCGCACCCCGGTGCCGTACGTCTGCCCGTACGGCAGCACCCCGCGGCCCTGGCAGGCCGGCCACCCCGAGCCCCGGGCCACCCTGCTCGACCGGGCGCTGGGCCGCCCGGCCCGGCCCGTCCCGGTCGGTGCGGCCGACCACCTCAGGCTCGCCTCCCGCTACATCGGGGCGCACGGCTGGCTCCAGGGCGCGATGTGGGACGAGGCCGGCCGGGTCTGCCTGCTCGGCGCGCAGGCCGCCGTCCTGGCGCACGGCTACGGCACCCCGGCCACCGTGCGCACCGCCCGGGTCCAGCTGATGGAGGTGCTGCACGCCACCGGCCGCCCGGCCCGCTCCCCGGACGAGTACAACGACCGCCCGACCACCCGGGAGGGCGACATCCACCGGCTGCTGGACCGGGCCGCCGCCCGCGCCGCCCGGCTCGGGCTCTGACCCCGGGAACGCCGACGGCCCCGGTGCGCTGGGCGCACCGGGGCCGGACCGGAGAGCGGGCGACGAGAATCGAACTCGCGTGACTAGTTTGGAAGACTAGGGCTCTACCATTGAGCTACGCCCGCACGACGCTCCCAGCCGTCACCGGCCGGAAGTTCGGGGGACAGCCTACCTGGTCCGGGCGCCCGAGTGCACACCCCGTCGCGCACGCCCTCTCCTGCGCGCCCGCGCGGTATCTCCCGCGTCGCGCCCGCGCGGAAAAGGTCGCCGGACCGTGCAGGCCCGGCGTGTACGCTTCCTCTCGGCACCACGGGGTGTGGCGCAGTTTGGTAGCGCGTCCGCTTTGGGAGCGGAAGGCCGTCGGTTCGAATCCGGTCACCCCGACAGTGCGGCAGGGTCTCGCCCACCGGGGCGGGGCCCTGTTCTGTATCGGAGCTGCACGGCGGCGGTACGGTGGCGTCTGGCGTCCGCCTTTCGTGGTACCGGTAGGATGGGGCGCTGGCGGTAGTCCCTGTGGCGTCCACCCAGGTCAACCGCACGAGGGCGAGGAGTCAAGCTCACCGTCCACCCCACACGGGAGATGCAGCTCCAACCGCCCATCGCCCGTCTCGTCCGACCCCCCTTCCGGCTCCGGCCGGGTGACGGGGACGGGCGGAGACAACCTGACCGCAAGCCCATAGGAGACCAAACCGTGAAGAGCGCCGTCGAGACTCTGAACCCGACCCGGGTTCGACTCACCGTCGAGGTGCCCTTCGAGGAGCTCAAGCCCAGCCTCGACGCGGCGTACAAGAAGATCAACCAGCAGGTCTCGGTCCCGGGCTTCCGCAAGGGCAAGATCCCGAACCGGGTCATCGACCAGCGTTTCGGCCGTGGTGCCGTGCTGGAGGAGGCCGTCAACGACGCCCTGCCGCGCTTCTACACGCAGGCCGTCGACGAGGGCAAGATCGAGGTCCTCGGCCAGCCCGACATCACCAACATCGAGGGTGTCGAGAAGATCGCCGATGGCGGTGACCTGAAGTTCACCGCCGAGGTGGACGTCCGCCCGGAGATCACCCTGCCGGAGTTCTCCTCCATCGAGGTGACCGTCGACCCGATCGTCGTCTCCGACGAGGACATCGAGAAGTCGCTGGAGCAGCTGCGCGAGCGCTTCTCCTCGGTCAAGGACGTCGAGCGCGCCGCCGCCGCCGGTGACATCGTGGTCGTGGACCTCGTCGCCAAGGTCGACGGCGAGGTGCCGGAGGACGGCACCGCTGCCGGCGTCAGCTACGAGATCGGCTCGGGCCGTCTGATCGACGGCATCGACGAGGCCGTCGTCGGCCTGTCGGCCGGCGAGGAGGAGACCTTCGAGACCGAGCTCAAGGGTGGCACCCAGGCGGGCAAGACCTCCGAGGTCACCGTCACCGTCACCGCCGTCCAGGAGAAGGAGCTGCCGGAGCTGGACGACGAGTTCGCCCAGCTGGCCAGCGAGTTCGACACCCTGGAGGACCTGCGCGCCGACTCCCGCAAGCGCCTCGAGCGCATGAAGGAGTACGACCAGGCCACCCAGGCGCAGGAGAAGGTCCTGGACGCGCTGCTCGCGCTGGTTGAGATCGAGTACCCCGAGAAGCTCCTCAAGGACGAGGTCGAGACCCGCAAGCACAACGTGGAGCACCACCAGCTCCAGCCGATGGGCCTGGACCTCGACGCTTACCTGGAGACCCAGGGCAAGACCCGCGAGGAGTGGGACACCGAGATCGAGGAGCAGGCGAAGAAGGGCATCAAGACCCAGTTCGTCCTGGACCAGATCGTCGCCGACGAGGAGCTGGGTGTTAACCAGGAGGAGCTGACCGAGCACCTCATCCGCCGCGCCGCCGGCTCCGGCCTCACCCCGGACCAGTTCGCCCAGCAGGTCGTCCAGGGCGGCCAGGTTCCGCTGCTGGTCGGCGAGGTCGCCCGCGGCAAGGCGCTGGCCACCGTGGTCGAGGCCGCCAAGGTCGTCGACACCGAGGGCAACGAGGTCAACTTCGACGACGAGGACGAGGCGGGCGAGACCGTCGAGGCCGCCGCCGAGGAGACCGCCGCCGAGGAGAAGACCGAGGCCTGAGCGCCGCGGTAGCCCCTTCGGGCTGCGAGCGGGCCCGGACGCCGTACGGTGTCCGGGCCCGCTGTCGTCCGGCCCCCGGCCGCAGCGACCCTGCGCTCACAGCGAACAGTTCTGCGTGAGGGATTCTGCGGCCCGGCCTGCGCGTTAGGGTCCTTGGACAGCAACAATCACGACGTGATACCCGGAAGCTGTGCGACACCGTGACGGCCGTGGAGCGACCGTCCAAACCGACTGAGCAGGTGGCTAAGTGACGTTCCCGCAGATGCAGATGCCTGGCCCGATGGCGCCGCACGCCGCCGCTGGTGACGTGCTCGGCGGCCTTGGCGACCAGGTCTACAACCGGCTGCTCAACGAGCGGATCATCTTCCTCGGCCAGGCGGTCGACGACGACATCGCCAACAAGATCACCGCGCAGCTGCTGCTGCTGGCCGCGGACCCGGACAAGGACATCTTCCTCTACATCAACTCCCCGGGCGGCTCGATCTCGGCCGGCATGGCGATCTACGACACCATGCAGTACATCAAGAACGACGTCGTCACCATCGCGATGGGCATGGCGGCCTCGATGGGCCAGTTCCTGCTCACCGCGGGTGCCCCCGGCAAGCGCTTCTCGCTGCCGAACTCGACCATCCTGATGCACCAGCCCTCCGCGGGCCTCGGCGGCTCCGCCACCGACATCCGGATCCAGGCCGAGCAGCTGCTGCGCACCAAGAAGCGGATGTCCGAACTGATCGCCCACCACAGCGGCCAGTCCTTCGACCAGATCACCGCCGACTCCGACCGCGACCGCTGGTTCACCCCGGAGGAGGCCCTGGAGTACGGCCTCATCGACGCGATCATGCACAGCGCCGCGGACGTCCCCGGCGGCGGCGGCACGGGCGCTGCCTGAGCCTCGGCCCGGCCCCCGACACCACAGCCCCAACGCCCCGGAGGACAAGGACCCCCATGAACATCCCCAGCCTGTCGGCCGCCAAGGCCCGCGTCGAGGACATGCGTGCCGAGGGCCGCTACATCGTCCCGCGCTTCGTCGAGCGCACCACGCAGGGCATCCGCGAGTACGACCCGTACGCCAAGCTGTTCGAGGAGCGCATCATCTTCCTCGGCTCGCAGGTCGACGACGTCTCGGCGAACGACATCATGGCCCAGCTGCTGTGCCTGGAGTCGATGGACCCGGACCGCGAGATCCAGATGTACATCAACTCGCCCGGCGGCTCGTTCACGGCCCTGACGGCCATCTACGACACGATGCAGTACGTCAAGCCGGACATCACCACCGTCTGCATGGGCCAGGCCGCCTCCGCCGCCGCCGTGCTGCTCGCGGCCGGCACCCCCGGCAAGCGGATGGCGCTGCCGAACGCCCGCATCCTGATCCACCAGCCGTACACCGAGACGGGCCGCGGCCAGGTGTCCGACCTGGAGATCCAGGCCAAGGAGATCTTCCGGATGCGCGAGCAGCTGGAGGAGATGCTCTCCAAGCACTCCAACCGTTCGGCGGAGCAGGTGCGCGACGACATCGAGCGCGACAAGATCCTGACCGCCGAGGAGGCCAAGGAGTACGGCCTGGTGGACCAGATCATCACCACCCGCAAGACCTCGCTGACCTCCTGAGGTCGGCTCCCTCCCGATCCGCGACCGGGTCGGAGGGTCCCGTCGGGGCGGGGTGCGCACCCGGGTGTGGTCCAGCACGGCCT
>NZ_JBSFWR010000183.1:0-7623 GCF_053594915.1 Kitasatospora sp. NPDC002543
CCGCCCTGGAAGCGACCGCCACCGCGGTCGACGCGCTGCGCGAGCAGGCGGACGTGTGGCTCGACGCCCACCTCGCCTGGACGGCCGCCCAGCAGCCCCGAGAGCACCGCCGCCGTCGCCGCCAGCAGGTCCTCGGCGACCGCGCCGCCCGCCGCCGTCCGGGCCAGCAGGCCCTCCCGTGCCGCCAGGATCACCGTCGCGGCCTGCACGGCGTTCGCGCCCGGCGGCACCAGCGTCGGCAGCGCCCGTTCCAGGACCCCGGCCAGCGCCCGCGCGACCGCCCGGTCGTGCGCGGCGACCTGCTCGGCCAGCGCCTCCGTCCGCGCCGCGACCAGCCGGAACTCCAGGAACAGCAGGATCCACCCGGCGTCCGTCGGCTCGACCCGCACCAGCGCCTCGACCAGTCGCTCCGCCCGCTCCCGGGTCGCCAGCCCCTCGCAGGCCGCGGCCAGTTCCGCCAGCGCGGCCATCCGCTGCGCGGCCTGGTCGTCGAAGAGCGCCAGCAGCAGTTCCTCCTTGCTGCCGAAGTTCGAGTAGAAGGCGCCTCGGGTGTAGCCGGCGGCGGCGCAGATGTCCTCGATGCTCGTCCGGGCGACGCCCACGGAGAGGAACAGCTCGCTCGCCGCGGCGAGCAGCCGGGCCCGGGTGTGGACGCGGCGTCGGGGTGGTCGGGGAGCGGTGTCGGCGGGGGGCGGGTTCACAGGGGCACGATACATGGTGTATTCAGTACGAGTCGTATTCAATACGAGACGTACTGAAACGAGGGGTCGCCACCGTGAGCCGCCTGCTGATCACCAACGCCCACCTGCTCCACCCCGAGGACGGAACCCGCACCGACCTCGGCTGGCTGGAGGCCGCCGACGGCCGGATCGCCGCGACCGGTACCGGCCGGCCGCCCACCGCCACCGAGGACGTCCGGGTTCTCGACGCGGCCGGCGGCACCGTCCTGCCCGGCCTGATCGACGCCCACGTCCACCTGCTGGTCACCTCGCTCGACTTCCACGACCTCGCGAACTGGACCCCCGGCTACGCCACCGTGCGCGCCCTCGCCGAGGCCGAGCGCATGCTGCGCCGCGGCTTCACCACCGTCCGCGACGTCGGCGGCGCCGACCACGGGATGGCCCGCGCGCTGGCCGAGGGCCTGGTGCCCGGCCCGCGACTGCTGCACGGCGGCAAGGCGCTGTCCCAGACCGGAGGCCACGGCGACCTGCGCCCGCTCGGCGAGGACGCCCTGCCCTGCTGCGAGTCCCGCCCGCACTTCGGCCGGATCGCCGACGGCGTGGACGCGGTGCGGGCCGCCGCCCGGGACGAGTTCCGCAAGGGCGCCCGCCACCTCAAGGTGCTGGTCTCCGGAGGCGTCGCCTCCCCGCACGACGAGATCGGCGCCGTCCAGTACAGCGAGGAGGAGATCCGCGCGGCCGTGGAGGAGGCCGACAACCACAACCGCTACGTCACCGTGCACGCCTACCACCCGCGCGCCATCGACCGCGCCCTGCGGGCCGGGGTGCGCTGCGTCGAGCACGGCAACCTGCTGGACGACGGCACGATCGCCCTGCTGCTGGAGAAGGAGGCCTTCCTGGTGCCCACCCTGGTCGCCTACGAGCAGACCGCCAGGCTCGGAGCCGCCTCCGGTCTGCCGCCCGCCTCCCTCGACAAGCTCACCGAGGTCCGCGACCGGGGCCTGGAGGCGCTGGAGCGCGCCCACCGCGCGGGCGTCGACCTCGTCTACGGCAGCGACCTGCTCGGCCCGCTGCACCCGGCCCAGCTGGAGGAGTTCACCCTGCGCGCCCAGGTCCAGCCGGTCGCGGACGTGCTGCGCTCGGCGACCACCACGGCGGCCCGGCTGCTCGGCATGGCGGGGGAGATCGGCACCCTCGCCCCGGGCGCCCACGCCGACCTGCTGGTGCTCGACGGCGACCCGCTGGCCGACCTCACCGTGCTCACCCGGTCCGACCTCCACCCGAAGCGGGTCGTCAAGGCGGGCGTCCCGGTCTGACGGTCCCGCGGTACGCGAAACGGCGGGCGGGCGCCCGGGGAAACCCCGAACGCCCGCCCGCCGCAACGGAATCGCGTGGTGCCTGCCTGCTCCGGCGCTTCGCGAGGCTGTGCCCTACTTGCTCCCGCGCTTCGCGAGGCTGTGCCTACTTGGTCCCGCGCTTCGCGAGGAAGGCCTCGACCTCGGCCTTGATCTCCGGCGTGTCCAGCCCGCGCACCGTCATCGTGGTGCGGCGGCGCAGCACGTCGTCCGCGGTGTACGCCCACTCGTTGTCCGCCGCGTACGCGACCTGGGCCCAGACGTCCGGACCGTCCTCGTGGATCGGCCGGCCGAGCTCCGGGTTCTCGTCGATCATGCGGGCGATGTCGAAGGACAGGGTGCCGTAGTGGCTGGCGAGGTGCTTGGCCACCAGCGGCTCCATCCGCGAACCCGGCTCGCGGTCGATCAGCAGGCGGTGCGCCACCGCGTTCGGCGCGCCGACGCCCGGCAGCGGGACGGTCGGGGCGATCGGGGACATGTCCTCGCCGAGGCTGGTGCCGGGCACGTGGGCCAGCTTCTCCAGCACCGCGCGGCCGATGTGCCGGTAGGTGGTCCACTTGCCGCCGGAGACGGACAGCATCCCGCCGCGGCCCTCGGTGACGACCGTCTCGCGCTTGGCGGCGGCGGTGTCGCCCGGGCCGCCGGGCAGCACGCGCAGGCCGGCGAAGGAGTAGGTGATCAGGTCGCGGTCGAGGTGCTCGTCGCGGATCGCGTGCGCGGCCTCGCCCATGATCTGATCGATGTCCGCCTCGGTGGCCCGGACGTCCTTCGGGTCGCCGGTGTACTCCTCGTCGGTGGTGCCGAGCAGGACGTGGTCCTCCCACGGGATGGCGAAGGAGACGCGGTACTTGTCGATCGGGATGGTCAGCGCGGCGCGCCACGGCGAGCGGCGCTTGACGACCACGTGCGCGCCCTTGGAGAGGCGGATCGACGGCGCGGCGCCGGCGTCCTCCATCTTGCGCAGGTGGTCCACCCACGGGCCGGTGGCGTTCAGCACCAGGCGGGCGTCGATGCCGAACTCGCTGCCGTCCAGGCGGTCGCGCAGGTCGGCGCCGGTGACCCGGCCGCCGGTGAAGCGCAGCCCGGTGACCTCGGCGTGGTTGAGCACCACGGCGCCGGCGTCGACGGCGGCGCGCACGGTCATCACGGCGACGCGCGAGTCGTTCATCTGGTGGTCGCCGTAGACGGCCACCGAGCGCAGGCCCTCGGTGCGCAGCGCGGGCACCTGCTGGGCGGCGTGGGCGGCGGTGGAGACCCGGCCCATGCCGTCGCGGAAGGCGGACAGCGCCGAGTACAGGAAGACGCCGGCGCCGAGCTTGGCCGCGCCGTGCGGGCCGCCCTTGTAGACCGGCACGAAGAAGGTGAGCGGGTTGACGAGGTGCGGGGCCACGTCGGTGGAGAGCGCGCGGCGCTCCTTGTGGTTCTCCGCGACCAGCTTGACCGCGCCGGTCTGCAGGTAGCGCAGACCGCCGTGGACGAGCTTGGAGGAGGCGCTGGAGGTGGCACCGGCGAAGTCGCCGGCGTCGACCATGGCGACCTTCAGGCCGGCCTGGGACGCGGTCCAGGCGACGGCCGTGCCGAGGATGCCGCCCCCGATCACCAGCAGGTCGTAGGTGGCCTTGCCGAGCAGCTCGCGGGTCTCGGCACGGGAGGCGGTGTGGCCGGCGGTGCGCTCGGCACCCAGGGTCGGGATGGTTGCCATGGTAGTTGTGTACGGCGCTCGGGTCGAGCGGCGCCGTTACTCCTCTCGGGTGCGGTGCGGCCCCTGCTGGAGAGGCCGGTCGGCCCGGTGCGGCGGGCCG
This sequence comes from Kitasatospora sp. NPDC002543, assembly GCF_053594915.1. Classification (NCBI taxonomy): domain Bacteria; kingdom Bacillati; phylum Actinomycetota; class Actinomycetes; order Kitasatosporales; family Streptomycetaceae; genus Kitasatospora; species Kitasatospora sp. NPDC002543. The sequence goes on from NZ_JBSFWR010000183.1 coordinate 3,838, forward strand.
GTGAAACACGGTGACGCCCGTTGCCGGAACAGCGGGCGGCCGGCCGGGGCACGAGGCCCCGGCCGGCTGGTCGGTCAGTTGTTCTCTTCCTCTTCCACCCAGCCCATGGTGCGCTCCACGGCCTTGAGCCACTTCTTGTACTCACGCTCCCGGGTGGCCTCGTCCATGCGCGGGGTCCACTCGGCGGCGCGGTGCCAGTTGGCCCGCAGGGTGTCGAGGTCGTTCCAGAAGCCGACGGCGAGTCCGGCCGCGTAGGCGGCGCCGAGGGCGGTGGTCTCGGCCACGTACGGGCGCTCGACCGGGGCGTCCAGGACGTCGGCGATGTTCTGCATGAGCAGGTTGTTGCTGGTCATGCCGCCGTCGACCTTGAGGGCGGTGAGCTCGACCCCGGAGTCCTTCTGCATGGCGTCGACGACCTCGCGGGTCTGCCAGGCGGTGGCCTCCAGGACGGCCCGGGCCAGGTGGCCCTTGGTGACGTACCGGGTCAGACCGGCGATCACACCGCGGGCGTCGGAGCGCCAGTACGGGGCGAACAGGCCGGAGAAGGCCGGGACGAAGTAGGCGCCGCCGTTGTCCTCGACGGTGTTGGCGAGGGTCTCGATCTCGGCGGCGGTGGAGATGATGCCGAGCTGGTCGCGCAGCCACTGGACGAGCGAACCGGTGACGGCGATGGAGCCTTCCAGGGCGTACACCGGGGCCTGGTCGCCGATCCGGTAGCCGACGGTGGTCAGCAGGCCGTGGTACGAGTTGACGATCTTCTCGCCGGTGTTCAGCAGCAGGAAGGTGCCGGTGCCGTAGGTGGACTTGGCCTCGCCCTCGTCGAAGCAGGTCTGGCCGAACAGTGCGGCCTGCTGGTCGCCGAGCGCGGAGGCGACCGGGACGCCGGCCAGGTCGCCGACGGCCTCGCCGTACACCTCGGCGGAGGAGCGGATCTCCGGCAGGACGGACATCGGGACGTCCATCGACTCGGCGATCTTGTCGTCCCACTGCAGGGTGTGCAGGTTCATCAGCATGGTGCGGCTGGCGTTGGTGACGTCCGTGACGTGCTTGCCGCCGTTGACACCGCCGGTGAGGTTCCAGATCACCCAGGTGTCCATGGTGCCGAACAGGATGTCGCCGGCCTCGGCGCGCTCGCGCAGGCCCTCGACGTTGTCCAGCAGCCAGCGGATCTTCGGGCCGGCGAAGTAGCTGGCCAGGGGGAGGCCGGTCTCGCGGCGGAAGCGGTCCTGGCCGACGTTGCGGCCCAGCTCGCGGCAGAGCCCCTCGGTGCGGGTGTCCTGCCACACCAGCGCGTTGTGCACCGGCTCGCCGGTGTTCTTGTCCCACAGGACGGTGGTCTCGCGCTGGTTGGTGATGCCGATCGCGCGGATGTCGTCCTTGGTCAGGCCGGCCTTCTCCAGCGCGCCGCGGACGACCGACTGCACCCGGGTCCAGATCTCGGCGGCGTCGTGCTCGACGTAGCCGGGCTGGGGGAAGATCTGCCGGTGCTCCTGCTGGTCGACGGCGACGATCCGGCCGTCGGCGCCGAAGATGATGCAGCGGCTGGAGGTGGTGCCCTGGTCGATCGCGGCGATGTAGTTACCGGTGGAGGTCATGGGGAGGGTCCTCGGCTCGGGTTCGGGGGTGACGGGGTGGGTGGGCCTGACGCGTTCGCTCGGTCAGTCCCCGTGTGCGGCGGGGTCGAACCCGTCCTTTAGAAGATGGCGTTGTACACGCCGCCGGCCGCGAGGCCGCCCAGGATCGGGCCGACGACCGGGATCCAGGCGTACGACCAGTCGGAGCTGCCCTTGTTCGGGATCGGCAGCAGGGTGTGGGCGATGCGGGGGCCGAGGTCACGGGCCGGGTTGATCGCGTAGCCGGTCGGGCCGCCCAGCGAGAGGCCGATGCCGACGACGGTGAAGGCGACCATCAGGGTGCCGGTGCCGGACTGGGAGAGGCCGGAGTTGGTGCCGATGGTGAGGATCGCGAAGCAGAGCACGAACGTGCCGATGACCTCGGTGATCACGTTCTGGATCGGGTTCCGGATCTCCGGGCCGGTCGAGAAGATGCCGAGGGTCGGCTCCTTGTTCTCGTTGAACTGGCCCAGGTAGGTGGCCCAGACCAGCACGGCGCCGATGATCGCGCCGAGCAGCTGGGAGCCCAGGTAGAGCGGCACCTGGCTCCACTCGCCGCTCTTGACCGCGAGCGCGATGGTGACGGCGGGGTTGAGGTGGGCACCGGACTTCGGAGCCGACATGTAGGCGGCGATGAGGACCGCGAAGCCCCAGCCGAAGGTGATCGCCAGCCAGCCGGCGTTGAGGGCCTTCGACTTCTTGAGGGTCACGGCGGCGCAGACGCCACCGCCGAGAAGTATCAGGGCGGCGGTGCCGAGGGTTTCGCCGACGAAGACGTCGCCGTTGGAGAACGCGGACACAAAGACTCCCTTGTCCATATGGCCCGGAGGGTGGTGGGGGCAGGCGATCGGTCGATCGTCGTGCGGGTGAGCTCACTGTGGGAGTGATCTCTCCGGCCACTGTTCGACAATGTCGACCGTCATGCGGAAGCTTCCTCCCCAGGTCGGCCCCACGTCAAGGCGGGGTTACGGAGCTGTGACCCTCACCTCGACCGGTCCGTCGACGTTACCGAGCGGAGCGCGTCGAAACAGGACAAAACGCCAGAGGCGCGGACAGGCCTCCCGCCCGTCCGCGCCTCAGCGTGACGAATCGGCGGCTCTCGGCGAGCCGCCCGTGGATGTGCTCGGAAGGGCGGTCGGAACCGCCTCGCTCAGGACCGCCGTGCCCAGGACCGCCGTGCCCGGAGCCGACCGGCGTTCGGAGCCGCCGCGCTCAGAACCGCCCGGCGCCCAGGTCGCGGGAGATCGCCCGCGCCGCGCTGCGCACCGAGGCCACCAGCGAGGGCTTCACGAAGCCGTCCTCGCAGACCCGCTCGACCGCCCCGCTGATGCACACCGCGCCCACCGGGTTGCGCCGCCGGTCCTGGATCAGCGCGCCGATCGAGGCCACGCCCTCCCAGGTCTCCTCGATCGAGTCCGCCCAGCCGCGCTCCCGGATCAGCGCGCACTCGGCGTCGACGTCGGCGGCCTCGGTCAGCGTCCGCACGGTGTACGACTCGTACGGGCTGTCGCCCAACTCCCCGCGCGCGACAGGGTCGTAGGCCACCAGCACCTTGCCCAGCGCGGTGCTGTGCAGCGGCTGCATCGAGCCCACCTCCAGCACTTGCCGGGTGTCGTCCGGCCGGAACACGTGGTGCACGATCAGCACGCCCTGCTGGTGCAGCACGCCCAGGTAGACCGTCTCGCCGGCCGCCCGGGCCAGGTCGTCCGCCCACACCAGGGCCCGCGCCCGCAGCTCGTGCACGTCCAGGTAGCTCTGCCCCAGCCGCAGCAGCTCGGCGCCCAGCTGGTACTTGCCGCTCTCCGGGTCCTGCTCGACGAAGCCCTCCTGCTGCAGCGTGCGCAGGATGCCGTGCGCCGTGCCCTTGGCCAGGTCCAGCGCCGTCGCGACCTCGGACAGGCCCAGCCGGCGCTCGCCGCCGGCCAGCAGGCGCATGATCGCGGCGGCCCGGGAAAGCGACTGGATCGGGCCGGGCATGGGAACCTCCGCGCTGACAGGCGGTCGACATTGTCGACCGCGGTGGTGACGGGACGAGTCTGCCAGGCCGCGCTGGCTCCGTGCACCTTCCCCCCGGGTAACCCACCCTCGGCCCCGCCGACCTGCGGCCCGACCCGCCTGCCGGCCCGCCGCACACGCGCGGTGCCGGGCCGGCCCACACCGCCGGCCCGGCACC
>NZ_JBSFWR010000184.1:0-7601 GCF_053594915.1 Kitasatospora sp. NPDC002543
GCCGGCCCACACCGCCGGCCCGGCACCGCGCCCGAGCCGTCAGCCGGCCGTCCCCACCTGCTGCGCCCGCAGCACCGTCACCTCCGCCGCCAGCGCCGCGATCCCGTCCGTCCCGACCCGGCAGCAACCGCCCACCAGCCGCGCGCCGTCCGCGAGCCAGCCGCCCACCCGGGCCGAGCGGAACGTCGGTTCCCCGCGCCAGCCCCGGCGGGAGGCGTCCCAGCTCTCCCCACTGTTCGGGTAGACCACCACCGGTTTCCCGGTGACCTCGGCGGCCACCGCCACCGCCCGGTCCGCGTCCTGCGGCGTGCAGCAGTTGACTCCCACCGCGACCACCTCGTCCACGGCGGCGGCCAACGCGAAGGCCTCCGCCAGCGGCTGCCCGGCCCGGGTCCGGTCGCCCTCGATGCTGTACGACAGCCAGGCGGGCACCCCCAGGCCGCGCACCAGCCCCAGCAGTGCCCGCGCCTCGTCCGCGTCCGGCACCGTCTCCAGCGCGAGCACGTCGGGCCGGGCCGCCGCCAGCACCTCCAGCCGCGGCCGGTGGAAGTCCGCCAGCTCGGCAACGCTCAGCCCGTACCGCCCCCGGTACTCCGAGCCGTCCGCAGACACCGCCCCGTACGGGCCCACCGAGGCCGCCACCCAGCGCCGCCGCCCGCCCGGCTCCTCCCGCGCCGCCTCCCGCGCCAGCTCCACGCTGCTCGCCAACAGCCGCGCGGCCTCCGCCCGGCCGACCCCGCGGCGCGCGAAGCCCTCGAAGCTCGCCTGGTAGCTCGCCGTTATCGCGACGTCCGCACCCGCCGCGAAGTACGCCCGGTGCGCCGCCACCACGGCCCGCGGGTCGTCCGCCAGCAACCGCGCGGACCACAGCTCGTCCGTGAGGTCGTGCCCGGCGGCCGCCAACTGGTTCGACATCCCGCCGTCGAGCACGAGTGGACCTGCGGCCAACGCGGCGGCGAAGTCCGGCGGGGAAGCAGTGGGCATGTCGGTCTCCTCTGGCAGAGTTCCTGGTCACAGCCTAGGGGGACGGCCCCCGGCCGGGCAGGAAAACCATTTGCCGCCGGGGAAGGCACTCGCTACGTTGTGCTCAGCCCGAGAAGGACAGCACCGGCGGAGCGGGCCCGGCGGCACCGGCGAACACGGAGAGGAGCCCGGCGATGGCAGCGGACGACCAGCCGCCCCCGACCGGGCCCGGCGAGGAGGAGTGGCTCGCCGCGTACGACCCGCGCGCCTACACCCCGGTCGCCGTCACCGTGGACGTGGTCGCTCTGACCCTGCGCCACGGCAGCCTGCACGTCCTGCTCGTCGAACGCGGCGCCCCGCCCCACCAGGGCTGCCGGGCGCTGCCCGGCGGCTTCCTGCGGGCCGGCGAGGAGGGCCTGGACGAGGCCGCCGCCCGCGAGCTCGCCGAGGAGACGGGCCTGCGCAGCGCCTCCGGGGCCGAAACCCTGGGTCGCCTCCACCTCGAACAGCTCGGCACCTACGGCGCCCCCGAGCGGGATCCGCGGATGCACGTCGTCTCCGTCGCCTACCTCGCCTTCGCGCCCGACCTGCCCGATCCCCGGGCCGGGACGGACGCCGCGGCCGCCGCCTGGCACCCCGTCTCCGACCTGGACCTCCGGCCCCACGGCCGGTCCCGAGCCGCCGGTGCGCCCGCCGACACCCACGGGGGTGGCGTCGACGGGCGCACCGGCCCCGGCCCGCTCACGCTGGCCTTCGACCACGCCCGCATCCTCGCCGACGGCCTCGACCGGGTGCGCGCCAAACTCGAGTACAGCCCGCTGGCCACCGCCTTCCTGCCCCACGACTTCACCATCCCCGACCTCCGCACCGTCTACGAGGCGGTCTGGGGCGAGCGGCTCCACCCGGGCAACTTCCACCGCAAGGTGCTGTCCGTGCCCGGCTTCGTCGAGAGCACCGGCACCACCACCGAGCGCGGCGGCGCTCGCGGCGGCCCCCGCGCCCGCACCTACCACGCCGGCGACGCCCGCCTGCTGCACCCGGCGCTGCTCCGCCCCACCCGCGACGGCACGGCCGACGCCGACGGGCCCTCCTGAGGTTCCGCGGCCCACGGCAACACCGCCGGACGACCGGGCTACCATCCGGCCATGACCACTGACGAAGCGGCGACCACCGAGCAGGCGATCCCGACCCCCCACCGACCCTTCTCCCACTGCCACTTCTGCGGTACGCCCTACCCGCCCGACACCCGCGCCTGGCCGCGCACCTGCCCCGGCTGCGCCGAGATCAGCTACCGCAACCCGTTGCCCGTCGCGGTCACCGTGCTCCCCGTCACTCGCCCCGACGCCGACCCGGCGCTGGTCGTCATCCGCCGTACCATCGAACCCGGCTACGGCGAACTCGCCTTCCCCGGCGGCTACATGGACTACGGCGAGAGCTGGCAGCACGCCTGCGTGCGCGAACTGCACGAGGAGACCGGCATCGTCGCCGACCCGGCCGAGGTGACGCTGATCCACACCGCCTCCGACCCGGGCGGCCGCTTCGTCATGCTCTGCGGACTGCTCCCGGCCCGCCCGCTCGCCGACCTCCCGCCCTCGCGCCCCACCGACGAGACCGACGGATGGCTGCTCGCCACCGCCGAGACCCCGCTCGTCTGGGACTTCCACAACGGCGTCCTGCGCCGCTGGTTCAGCGGCGAGTTCACCCCCCGCTGAGCTGCCGGCCGCCCAGCGGCCGACCCTGGCGCGGCGCGCGATCACATGGCATGGTCTGCACCGACAGCCCAACCGGACGGGTCTGCCACGAGCCCTCCCGTCCCCACCACCGGCCGGGAGACCACCACCGTGAGCACCCCACCGCAGGACCAGCCGCTCTGGCGCCCCAACCCCGCTCGCGCCGCCGCCACCACCGTGGTGGCCTTCCAGGCCTGGGCCGCCGAGCACCACGGCGCCCCGGCCGCCCCGCTGGCCCCGGCCGCCGACGACCGGCAGGCCGCCGAGCGCTACGCGGACCTGCACGCCTGGTCCACCGAGGACCTCGACCGGTTCTGGACGGCCGTCACCCAGTGGTTCGACGTCCGCTTCACCCGGGCCCCCGAAGCCGTCCTCGCCGACGCCGCCATGCCCGGCGCCCGCTGGTTCCCCGGCGCCCGCCTCAACTACGCCGAGCACGCCCTGCGCGCGGCGGAGAACCCGGCCAACGCCGACCACCCCGCGATCCTCCACCTCGACGAGACCACCGAGCAGCCGGTCGTCCTCACCTGGTCCGAGCTGCGCCGCCAGGTCGGCTCGCTGGCGGCCGCCCTGCGCGCCCGCGGCATCGGCCCCGGCGACCGGGTCGGCGCCTACCTGCCCAACGTCCCGCAGGCCGCCGTCGCGCTGCTCGCCACCGCCGCCGTCGGCGCGATCTGGACCAGCTGCGCCCCCGACTTCGGTGCCCGCAGCGTCCTCGACCGCCTCCAGCAGATCGAGCCCTCCGTCCTCTTCGCCATCGACGGCTACCACTACGGCGGCAAGGACCACGACCGCACCGAGGTCGTCGCCGAGCTGCGCCGCGAACTGCCCGGCCTGCACACCGTCGTGCACGTCCCGCTGCTCGGCGCCCCCGCCCCCGAGGGCGCCCTGGCCTGGGACGACCTGGTCGCCGACGACGTGCCGCCGGTCTTCGAGGCCGTCCCCTTCGACCACCCGCTCTGGGTCCTCTACTCCTCCGGCACCACCGGCCTGCCCAAGGCCATCGTCCAGAGCCAGGGCGGCATCCTGCTCGAACACCTCAAGCAGGCCGGCCTCCACCTCGACCTCGGCCCGCAGGACCGTTTCCTCTGGTACACCTCCACCGGCTGGATGATGTGGAACTTCCTGCTGGCGGGCCTGCTCGTCGGGTCCACGATCGTCACCTACGACGGCAGTCCGGGCCACCCCGACACCGGAGCCCTCTGGTCGGTCGCCGCCCGCACCGGGGCCACCGTCCTCGGCACCTCCGCCGCCTACGTGATCGCCAGCCGCAAGGCCGGCCTCCACCCCGGCCGCGACCTCGACCTCTCCGCCGTGCGCTGCATCGGCACCACCGGTTCCCCGCTCCCGCCCGACGGCTTCCGCTGGATCTACGAGGAGGTCAAGGAGGACGTCTGGCTCGCCTCCGTCAGCGGCGGCACCGACGTCTGCTCCTGCTTCGTCGGCGGCGTCCCCACCCTCCCGGTCCACCTCGGCGAGATCCAGGCCCCCTGCCTCGGCGCCGCCGTCGAGTCCTGGGACGTCCAGGGCCACCCGCACACCGACACCGTCGGCGAACTCGTCGTCACCAAGCCCATCCCGTCGATGCCCACCGGCTTCTGGAACGACCCCGAGGGCACCCGGTACCACGACAGCTACTTCGACATGTACCCCGGCGTCTGGCGCCACGGCGACTGGATCACCGTCACCTCCCGGGGCACCGTCGTCATCCACGGCCGCTCCGACTCCACCCTCAACCGCCAGGGCGTCCGGATGGGCTCCTCGGACATCTACGAGGTCGTCGAACGCCTCCCCGAGATCGCCGAGTCCCTGGTCATCGGCCTGGAGGAGCCCGACGGCGGCTACTGGATGCCGCTGTTCGTCGTCCTGGCCCCCGGCGCGGAGCTGAACGACGACCTGATCGGCCGCATCCGCACCTCGCTGCGCACCGAACTCTCCCCGCGCCACGTGCCCGACGAGGTCATCGCCGTCCGCGGCCTCCCGCACACCCTCACCGGCAAGCGGATCGAGGTCCCGGTCAAGCGCATCCTCTCCGGCACCCCGCTGGAGCAGGCCGTCAACCCGGGCTCCGTCGACCACATCGAGCACCTGCGCTTCTTCGAGCGGCTCCGCCTCGAGCGCACGGCCTGACCGGCCCGGCGCACACGAAAGGGGCGCTCCCACCGCGACGGCGGGAGCGCCCCTTCCTCGTTGTTCCTACGGCGTTGTCCTACGGCGTCACTCGCCGGAGAGCACCTGCTGCGCCGCGGCCCGCGCCTCCTCGGCGCTGTCCGCGGCCCGGGCCGCCTCGGCCGCCCGGCGGCACTGCGCCAGCGTGTACTTGGCGAGCGCGGTGCGCACGTAGGGGATCGAGGCCGCGCCCATCGACAGGCTGGTGACGCCCAGACCGGTCAGCACCACGGCCAGCAGCGGGTCGGAGGCCGCCTCGCCGCAGACGCCGCAGCTCTTGCCGCTCGCCCGCGCGGCGTCGGCCGCCGAGGCGACGAGGTCCAGCAGGGCCGGCTGCCACGGGTCCTGGAGCCGGGCCAGCGCACCGACCTGGCGGTCGGCCGCGAAGGTGTACTGCGCGAGGTCGTTGGTCCCCAGCGACAGGAACTCGACCTCCTGGAGGATCGACCGGGCGCGCAGCGCGGCCGACGGGATCTCCACCATCGCACCGAACTTGGCGTCCAGCCCGGCCTCCCGGCAGGCGGTCGCGAAGTCCTTGGCGTCCTTGCGGTCGGCCACCATCGGGGCCATCACCTCAAGGTGCACCGGCAGCCCCTCGGCGGCCTTCGCCAGCGCCTCCAGCTGGGTCCGCAGCACCTCGGGGTGCTCGAGGAGGGTGCGCAGACCGCGCACGCCCAGCGCCGGGTTCGGTTCGTCGGCCGGGGTCAGGAAGTCCAGCGGCTTGTCCGCGCCGGCGTCCAGCACACGGACCACGACCCGGCCCTCGGGGAAGGCCTCCAGCACCTTGCGGTACGCCTCGACCTGCTTCTCGGCGCTGGGCGCCTTCGCCGAGTCGTCCAGGAAGAGGAACTCGGTGCGGAACAGGCCGACGCCCTCGGCGCCGTTCTCCAGCGCGGCCGGTACGTCGGCCGGGCCGCCCACGTTGGCGAGCAGCGGCACCCGGTGCCCGTCCGAGGTCTGCCCCGGGCCGGAGGAGGCGGCCAGCGCGGCCCTGCGCTCGGCGGCGACCGCCCGCAGCTCGTCCTGCTTCTCCTGAGACGGCTCCAGCAGCACGTCGCCGGAGCTGCCGTCCACCGCGACGACGGTGCCCTCGGCGACCTCGATCGCACCCGGCAGCGCCACGACGGCCGGCACGCCCATCGCCCGGGCCAGGATGGCGCTGTGGCTGGTCGGCCCGCCCTCCTCGGTCACGAAGCCGAGCACCAGCGTCGGGTCGAGCAGCGCGGTGTCGGCCGGAGCCAGGTCCCGCGCGAACAGCACGTACGGCTCGTCGCTGTCCGGCACGCCCGGCATCGGAACACCGAGCAGTCGGGCCACGATCCGGTTGCGCACGTCGTCCAGGTCGGCGACCCGTCCGGCCAGGTACTCCCCGGCGGAGGCGAGCAGCGCCCGGTAGGCCGCGAACGCGTCGTACACGCCGCGCTCGGCACTGCTGCCGACGGCGATCCGGCGGGACACGTCGGCCATCAGCTCCGGGTCCTGCGCCATCAGCGCCTGGGCCTCCAGCACGGCCTGGGCCTCGCCGCCGGCGAGGTTGCCGCGCGCGATCAGGTCGGCGGCGACCGCCTCGACGGCGGCCTGGGCACGGGCCTGCTCACGCGGGGCGTCCTCGGTCGGGATCTGGGTGGCCGGGGGCTCCAGCACCGCCGTCCCCATGTGCCGCACCTGGCCGATCGCGACCCCGTGGCTCACGCCCACGCCGCGCAGCGTCTTCTCCATGTCACCTGTCTCCGCTGAGATGAGCGGCCCAGCCGGGAACCGCTGTGTGAGGGCCGCCCCGTCATCTCGTCCGGGGCGGGTGTCGTAAGAAAGGGGTCAGCTCCAGTTGAACAGCTGCTCGCCGGCCTTGGCCTCGCCGTCCTCCCGCAGGCCACCGAGCGAGTCGGCGGTGGCCTCCAGCGCCACGATCGGCGAGATCGGCGACTTGCCCGCGGCCTCGACGGCGGCCGGGTCCCACTTGATGACGGCCTGACCGCGGGTCACCGTGTCGCCCTTGGCGACGAGCAGCTCGAAGCCCTCGCCGTTGAGCTGGACCGTGTCGATCCCGAGGTGGGTCAGCACACCGTGGCCCTCGGCGTCCACGACCACGAACGCGTGCGGGTGCATGGAGACGACGACACCGTCCACCGGAGCGACCGCCGTGGTCTGCTCACGAACGGGGTCGATCGCGGTGCCCGGGCCGACCATCGCGCCCGAGAACACCGGGTCGGGCACGCCCGCGAGCCCCACGATCTTGCCGGTCAGCGGCGACGTCACAGTGGTCATGGTTGTGCCTCCCAAGTGCGCAGTACAGCGAGTTGCCGCGAGGAGCGGCACGACGATCAACTGAAGCCTAAATCATGTCAACTTCGGACAACTGCTGACATTCCCGGGCAAGGACCCCGCCCGTGCCCGCCTTGCCGGCCGGCGACTCACCGACCCGCGAGTGGTCTAGTCCTCTTGGCTCCGATGCGCCGCACTCTACAGGCATCTTGGCGAATCGGGACCATTGCTGTATATGCTCGCGAGAGCAACAAATCATGCCGCCGTCCGGATGACTCCCGGGGCGCCCCGGTTCGCGCTCGGGCTGTCGACCCGCTATGGTTGGTCGAGTCGCCGCAACTCGGCGGTTAACGCCAGATTTCGGATGCGAAAAGCCCCGGTAAACGGAGCGGAAAGCATCTGGTAAGCTGGAAACACGAAAGAACGAAGCCCGGAGGGTCCGCTGGAAGGCGGTCCGAAGGAAGCGTCCGTTCCTTG
>NZ_JBSFWR010000185.1:0-7303 GCF_053594915.1 Kitasatospora sp. NPDC002543
GCGCCCCCGGCTATTCCCGGCGGCCCGGGTACGGGACACGGACCCGCCCCGGGCGGGGCGCCGAAGCGCTCCGCCCGGGGCGGTCACCTGTCCTTGTGCCGTTCCCGGCTCAGAATTCGCTCGTGACGCTCACCCCGCTGAAGCCGTCCTTGGCGTAGAGGCTGAAGAAGACGTAGCCACCGGACGGCGGGTCGGTGACGGTCAGCGTCTCGGAGTTGTCCGGGCCGGTCGAGTGCGTGGTGCTGCTCTCGGTGTACGCCCAGCCGGTGGGGTTGTAGTAGAGGTCGCCGTTGCCGGTGCCGCCGCTGGTGGTGACCTTCACCTGCTTGGTGCCGGCCGGCACCAGCAGGTAGAAGTGCGCGTAGTTGCCCGTGGTGGCCGCGACGTTGCTGCGGGTGCAGTTGGCGCCCAGCAGGCGGGTGTCGGTGCCGGTGCACTCCGGCAGCGGGGTGCCCGGCGTGGTGGGCGGGGTGCCGCTGCCGTCGGTGGCGCAGCCGCCGCTCGCGCACTTGGTCAGCCAGCTGTCGAAGTCCGCGTCGTAGCGGGTGCCGATGGTGGTCTTCAGGATGGCGCGGGCACCGTCCCAGTCACCCGTGCGGTACTTGGCGAGGACTGCGTCCATGTCGGAGCGGTGCTGCTCCAGCATGTAGCGCACGGCCAGGTAGCCCCAGCGGTAGACCCGGTCCTGGTCGCCGTAGGCGGTGTCGAACAGGTCGCTCAGCTTGTAGGTGTGCCGGCCGGCCGCGGCGATGGCGGCGTCGTTGTTCACCTTGCGGTAGGACCAGGAGACGTACTCGGCGAAGCCCTCGACCCACCAGACGGTCGGGGTCTTCATGCCGGCCTCGAAGTCGCCGTACATGTCGAACCGGCCGTCGAGGTAGTGGGTGTACTCGTGGTTGAGGTTCCAGATCTCGAAGGACGGGCGGGCCCACTCGGCCTCGTAGCAGAGGAAGCGCGGCTGGTTGTCGGCCTTGGTCGGGTCGCCCTCCAGGTACATCCCGCCGTTGTTGGTGTCGATGCCGTAGATCGCGGCGGCGAGCACCTGGTAGTCGAGCGAGGAGTGGAAGGCCACGACCTCGATCGTCTTGTTGTTGTCGTCCTTGACCGGGCCGCTGTCCTTGGCCACCGAGTGGAAGTACGCGTCCTGACCGTTGAGGCTGGTGCAGGCGGTGTCCAGCTGGGTGGCGTCCAGCGCCTGGGCGAGCAGCGTGATGCTCGGGCTGCAGGTGTGCTTCACCGTCAGCACGCCGGCCTTGAGCTGGTCGGACTTGTCGCAGGTGCCGTAGAAGGAGCAGTTGCCCTGGTCGTAGTAGTCGACCGCCTCGGCGACCGCGGCCCACTGGTAGACGGTACGGCCCTTCGGCTCCGACTTCTCGACCAGCGCCTTGGCCAGCGGACGGACCTTGGCCTGGAGCGCGGTGTCCTTCAGGAAGCGGGTGAGCTCCTTGGTGGCGTTGTAGACCAGCACGCCGTAGGTGTCACCGAGCAGGGCGTTGTTGCGGGTCGCGAAGTCGGAGAGCGCGTCCAGCACGCTCGGGTCCGCCTCGACGGCCGCGTCGAAGCCGGGCACCTGGTGGCCACGGAACAGCACGGTGAACACCGGGTTGACCGCCCACGCCATGCCGGCGGGGTTCCAGGTCTCGGCCTTGTAGTCGCCCAGCAGCCGCTTGACCACCGGGAGGTAGCGGACGTTCTCCTGCGCGCTGTCGATCAGGGTGACGGCCTCGCCCAGGATGGGGCCGTTGCCCGCGGCGACGTCGCGCGAGTGGGCGCTGTTGAAGAAGGCGTCCAGACCGGACTGGATCGCGGTCTTGAGGCCGGCACCGTACTCGCCGACGTCCTCCTTGTGGTACCACTGCACGAAGTACCCGGCGCGCAGGTAGAGCACCAGCTGCTCGACCGACGTGCTGTTGTCACCGGGGTAGTTGGCCGAGGCGTCGCGCAGCGCGTAGGCCACCGTGTTCATCTGCTCCTCGCGGAACGCGCCGCGCGCGTCGCCGCCGGTGAGCTGGAACAGGCTGTTGATGCACTGGATGTCGGCGTCCTTGATGTGCTGGACCAGGTCGCCGCCGGTCCGGCCGGAGAAGTCGCCGACGGTACAGGGCTTTTCGGCGGCCGCGCCGAGGCCGAAGGCCTTGGCGCTCGGCCGGACCTCGGCCGGCCGGGTGTCGACCGGGAGCGGGGCGCGCTGGTCGACCGAGGCCAACTGCTGCCCGCTGTCGGCTCGTTCGGGCGCGTCGAGGGCCGCTTGGGGGGCCGGCCCGGTGGGGACGGGCGCGGGCGCACCGCCGGGAGTGGGGGTGGTGGGGGCGGCCTGGGACTGCGGGGCGAACAGGCCGACCGCCAGGAACAGGGACAGGAAGAGCGTCAACAATCGTGCCAGCTGCGGGAGTCGCAGCAAACGCGAGGGACTCACGTGGGGGCCTCCGGGCCGTCGTCGACCGCGGCTTGGGGCGCGGCCGATGGGGGTGGTCGAGGACCGCTGGCGACGGCACCGCGTGGGGGCGGTGCCGTCGGGCACGGTGGGGGATGTGACATGTACCATGGCACATCTCACATGGCCTTGGGAACCCGGGGCGTTGTGCGCGGTTTGCGGGGAATTCAGGCAGGGCCGGTGATGGTCCTTCACCAACGGACCCGCCCCGGGCGGGGCGCCGAAGCGCTCCGCCCGGGGCGGTCACCTGTCCTCGTGCCGTTCCCGGCTCAGAATTCGCTCGTGACGCTCACCCCGTTGAAGCCGTCCTTGGCGTAGAGGCTGAAGAAGACGTAGCCACCGGACGGCGGGTCGGTGACGGTCAGCGTCTCGGAGTTGTCCGGGCCCGCCGAACGCGCGGTGTAGGCGTTGGTGTAGGCCCAGCTGCCCGGGTTGTAGTAGAGGTCGCCGTTGCCGGTGCCGCCCTTGCTGGTGACCTTCAGCTGCTTGGTGCCCTGCGGCACCCAGACGTAGAAGTGGGCGTAGTTCCCGGTGGTCGCCGCGACGTTGCCGCGCACGCAGTTGGCGTCCAGCTTCCGCGGGTCGCCGCCCGCGCACTCCGGCAGCTGCGGCCGGCCCGGGGTGTTCGTGGCGCAGGCGCCGGCCGCGCACGCGGTCAGCCAGGCGTCGAAGTCCGCGTCGTAGCGGGTGCCGATGGTGGTCTTCAGGATGGCGCGGGCGCCGTCCCAGTCACCGGCACGGTACTTGGCGAGGACGGCGTCCAGGTCCGAGCGGTGCTGCTCCAGCATGTAGCGCACGGCCAGGTAGCCCCAGCGGTAGACCCGGTCCTGGTCGCTCTTGGCGTAGACGGTGTCGAACAGCTCGCTCAGCTTGTAGGTGTGCCGCGGGGCCACCGCGATGGCACCGTCGTTGACGAGGTTGCGGTAGGAGTAGGAGACGAACTCCGCGAAGCCCTCGACCCACCAGTCGATCGGCTGCACCTGGCCGGCATCGTAGTCGCCGTACACGTTGAACCGGCCGTCGAGGTAGTGGGTGTACTCGTGGTTGAGGTTCCAGATCTCGAAGGACGGACGGGCCCACTCGGCCTCGTAGCAGAGGAAGCGCGGCTGGTTGCCGGCCTTGTCCGGCTCGCCCTCCAGGTACATCCCGCCGTTGTTGGTGTTGATGTCGTAGATGACCGCAGCGAGCACCTGGTAGTCGAGCGAGGAGTGGAAGTTCACCACCTCGATCGTGCCGTTGTTGTCGTCCTTGACCGGCCCGCTGTCCTTGGCCACGGCGTGGAAGTACGCGTCCTGGCCGTTCAGGCTCGCGCAGGCGGTGGCCAGTTGGGCGCTGTCCAGCGCCTGGGCCAGAATGGTGATGCTCGGGCTGCAGGTGTGCTTCACCGTCAGGTTGGCGGCCTTGAACCTCGCCGGGTCGTCACAGGTGCCGTAGTAGGAACAGCCCGCCTTGTCCCACCAGTTCACCGCCAGCGCCACCGAGCCGCGCTGGTACATGGTGGGGCCGCTCGGGGAGGACTGCTGGGCCAGGGTCCGCGCGTAGGGGCGCAGCCTGGGCAGCAGCTCCGGGTACTGCATGAAGCGGGTCAGCTCGTTGGTGGCCTCGTAGACCGTCCGCGCGTAGGGCCCGCCGTGCAGGCCCTGGTTGCGGGAGATGAAGGTGTAGAGCGCGTCCAGCACGGTCGGGTCGGCCTTGACGGCCGGGAGGAAGTCGGCCTCCCAGTGCCCGGCGAACAGCTGGGTGAGCACCGGGGTCATGGCGTGGACCATGCCCGTCGGGTTCCAGGTGGCGCTGTCGTAGTCGGTCAGCAGGCGCTTGGCGACGGGCAGGTAGCGGGCGCTGTCCTTGATGCTGTCGATCAGCGTGGTCGCCCGGGCGAGCGGTCCGGCGTTGTCCGACGTGATGTCCCGCGTACGGGAGTTGGCGAAGAAGGCGTCCAGCGCGGCGCGCGCGGCGTTCTTCAGGTTGCCGCTGTACGGGCCCACCACGTCGGCGTTGTAGAACTGCACGAAGTAGCCGGCCTGCAGGTAGAGCATCAGCTGCGAGATCGACGCGCTGTTGTCGCCCTGGTAGCTGCGCGCGGCGTCGCGCACCGCGTTGGCCACGGTGGTCATCTGCGACTCGCGGAAAGCGTTGGCGGCGTCGCCGCGGCCGATCTTGAAGAGCGAGTTGACGCACTCCAGGTCGACGGACTTGATCTGCTGGACCAGCGCGCCGCCGGTCCGGCTGGTGAAGTCGCCGACGGTACAGGACTTTTCGGCCGCCGCGCCGAGGCCGAAGGCCTTGGCCTGCGGCTGCTCGGCCGCGGACAGGCCGGTGAGCGGGGCCGTCGGCGACTGGGGGACGAGGTCCTCCGGGCTGAGCCGCTTGCGGCCGTCCGGCTTCGCCGGAGCGGTGTCGGTGCGACTCTCGCCGATCGCGGGCGGCGGCGCCAGGTGGGCGGGCGCCGTGCCGGCGGGCGTGCCGGTGGGGGCCGCCCCGCCGGGGGTGGGAGCGGCGGGGGTGGCGGCCTGGGTCTGCGGGGCGAACAGGCCGACCGCCAGGAACAGGGACAGGACGAGCGTCAACAGTCTTGCCAACCGCGGGACTCGCAGTAAGCGCTGGCCATTCACGTGGGGGCCTCCGGGCCGTCGACGGCCGCGATTTGGGGCGCGGCCTGCGGGGGAGCGAGGACCGTCCGCGACGACACCGTGGGGCGGTTTCGTCACGGAAGTGGGGATGTGACATGTACCATTGCACACATCACACAACATTGTGAAGGCCTTTACCCGAGGCCTACCCAGCCGAAATGCCGGAAGGGCACGGCGACACATCGTCGCCGTGCCCTTTCCGGGTGCGCCCGGGACTACTTGCGGAGCAGCAGGATCACACCCGCCGTCACCAGGCCGACCACGACGGCGGCCGCGCCGTACGCCAGGCGGTGCGCCCGCAGCACGGGCAGGAAGCGGTCCACGGCGTAGCGGCCGGGGCCGGTCAGGGCGAGCGCGGCGGCGGCCGCGGTCAGCAGCAGCTCGTACTCGCTGCCCTTCGGGGCGAAGAAGCCGCCGCCCCAGGTGACGGCCAGCGCGTTGACCATCGTGCCGACGATCGCGGCACCGGCCAGAGGGGTCAACAGGCCGACGGCGAGGGCGAGTCCGCCCAGCGTCTCGGTGAGACCGGCCACCACGGCCATGGCGGTGCCGGCCGGGTAGCCGCTCATGGTGAAGAACTGACCGGTGCCGTCGATCCCGCCGCCGCCGAACCAGCCGAACAGCTTCTGGCTGCCGTGCGCGGCCATGGTCAGGCCGAGGGCCAGGCGCAGGAGCAGGAGTCCGACGTCGTAGGCGTGCGGGGAAGTCGTCGCGGGCCCGGCGGTGTCCCGGGCCGGGCTGACGGGGGTGGTGGCGGCGGTCGTGCTCGGGCTGCTGCTCGGCATGCGCGTCTCCATCGATCGGGGTGCGGTCGTCGTCCGGCACGGCCGGACATGGTCATGGGGTGTGGTGGTGCGGCGGGCCGGGTCGTCACCCGGCGCCATTGTTCAAATTTGAACCGCCGCCCGGTCGACCGTACCCCGAAGTTCGAATTTGAACAACTGACGGTTCGTCGGCGACTCGCGGGGGCCGCCCGGGCCGGAGAGGGTGGAGGCATGGCCCGACAAAGGAACCCCCGACGGGAAGCGCGCACCGACACCCCGTACACCGAGGCGCTGGCCGCCTTCGGCGAACGCGTCCGGCTCGTCACCCCCCGCCAGTGGGACTCCCCCACCCCGTGCAGCGACTGGTCCGTCCGCGACCTGGTCAACCACCTCACCGGCGAGCAGCTCTGGGTGCCCGAACTGCTGATGGGCGCCACCATCGGAGAGGTCGGCGAACGCTTCGACGGCGACGTGCTCGGCGACGACCCGGTCACCGCCTGGACCGACGCCGCCGAGGCCGCCCGGGAGGCCTGGGCCGTCCCCGGCTCCACCGAGCTGACCGTCCACCTCTCCTTCGCGGACACCTCGGGGCAGTACTACCTGGACCAGCTCACCACCGACCTGGTGATCCACTCCTGGGACCTCGCCGAGGGCATCGGACGGCTCACCCGGCTCCCGGACGAACTCGTCGAATTCGCGCTCGGCGAGTTCGCCGGGTACGGGGACCTCTCCGGCAGCGGACTCTTCGACCCGCCGCTGCCGGTGCCCGCGGACGCCGCCCCGCAGACCCGGCTGCTCGCCCTCACCGGGCGGCGCGACGGAGGGTGACCGGGCGTACCGCCCCGTGGGCGGCCGGCCGCACCTCCGGACGGGCACCCCGGCGCCGGATACTGGAAGACGGCGGGGGGAGTCTTCCGTGCGAGAGGCGGGCGGGCCATGAGCCGCAGGCCTGACATCCTCGGCGAGTTCACCGCCGACCACCGGGCGGTCACCGAGCTGCTCGACCGGATCGAGGCCGCACCGGCCGACGACCCCGGGCGCGGCGCACTGCTGACCCGGCTGACCGACCTGCTGTTCACCCACTGCGCCGACGAGGAGGAACACCTCTTCCCCGCGGTGCAGCACGACGTGCCCGACGGCGGGGCCCTGGTCTTCCGCAGCATCCACGACCACCTGGCGATCGGCCAGTACCTCGCCGACCTCCAGGGGCTCGAACCGGCCGACCCGGCCTTCGACACGCTGCTGCGGGGCCTCGCCGAAACCCTGCGGCGGCACCTGCGAGGCGAGGAGAAGCAGCTCTTCCCGGCCGCCCGCAAAGCCCTGCCCGCGGCCGCCCGCACCGCGCTCGGCGACCGGCTGCGGGCGGAACGGGCCGAGCTGGACACCTCCTAATGACGTTGTCAAGCCGCAGCTACTACGGGGAGTCCACGTTGGAAGCACTGTCCGTCACGGATCAGGGCCCACAGGACGTTGAC
>NZ_JBSFWR010000186.1:0-7282 GCF_053594915.1 Kitasatospora sp. NPDC002543
GGGGACCCTGTGGGAGAGTAGGACGCCGCCGAACAATTCTTCTGAAGAACCCCCATCCGGGTCCCGGATGGGGGTTCTTCGCGTTTCCGGGCCGGATTCTCCGGGCGGACGCCGGAACCCGGTCGGAACCCGAGTCAGAGCTTGAGCTTGAACCCGAGGTGGGAAGCCGTGAACCCGAGCCGCTCGTAGAAGCGGTGGGCATCGGTGCGCGTCGCGTCGGAGGTGAGCTGGACGAGGTCGGCGCCGAGTTCGCGGGAGCGGTCGACGGCCCACCGGATCAGTTCGGTGCCCAGTCCGCTGCCGCGTTCGTCGGCGTGGATGCGGACGCCCTCGATGATCGTGCGGGTGGCGCCGGCGCGGGAGAGGCCCGGGACGAGGGTGAGTTGGAGGGTACCGACGGTGCGGCCGGCCCGGTCGGCGACGACCAGGTGCTGGTGCGGGTCGCCCTCGATGCGGGCGAAGGCGGTGCGGTAGGGGGTGAGGTCGTCGGGGCTCTCGCGGGTGGCGCCCAGCGGGTCGTCGGCGAGCATGGCCACGATCGCCGGAAGGTCCTCGGGGGTGGCCCGTCGGATCGTCAGAACAGCCGTTTCAGTCATGATCCGAGACTAGAGGCAGGCTTGGGAGCCGACCGGGCCCTTTCTACGCCCGTAGCACCCCTTCACGGCCCGTCTGAAGGGTCGTGGGACCCCATGGGGTCTACTCCCCGGGCTTGGTGCTGTTGATGACGGCGAAGACGGCTCCGTGGGGGTCGACCAGCTGGGCCAGTCGGCCGACGCCGTGCACGTCCATGGCCGGGATCCGGACGGTCGCGCCGAGGGTGGCGGCGATGGCGAGGCTGGCGTCGGTGTTGGGGACCTCGAAGTAGGGGAGCCAGTGCGAGGTGGTGCCGCGGGCGGTGTGCTCGGGGCCGAGCTGCATGATGCCGCCGTGGGCGTCGTCGGTGCCGCCGCCGGCCGGGGTGAGGACGGTGTACGTCACCTCGCCGAGCGGGACGTCCTGCTCCTGCCAGTCGAAGACGCCGCGGTAGAAGGACTTGGCGCGTTCGGCGTCGACGCTGTAGCACTCGGCCCAGCAGAAGCTGCCCTCCTCGGTGACGAGGTCCAGGCCGCGGGTGTCGTGCGGCTGCCAGACGGCGAAGTCGGCTCCGGTCGGGTCGGTGTAGCCGGCGGTCCGGCCCGCGTTGAAGACGTCGAAGGGGGCGAACCGGACGCGGCCGCCGCCCTGTTCGACCAGGGCGGTGGTCCGGTCGGCGTCCTCGGTGGCGAAGTAGAGGGTCCAGCCGGGAGGGGAGCCCTCCTCGGCGACCGGGCCGAGGGCGGCGACGGTCCGGCCGTCGAGCTGGAAGAAGCCGTAGCCGCCGGCCTCGGGGCCGGCCGAGTCGAAGGTCCAGCCGAACAGCGCGGTGTAGAAGTCGACGGACGCCCGGGTGTCGGGGCTGCTCAGGTCGAGCCAGTCCGGGGAACCGGGGCGGAAGTCGGTGTTGAGCATGGCGGCACTGCTCCTCGGACGGGGCCCGGGCGGGCGCGGTCGAACGGCGGTCCCCCTCGGTTCCTCCCAGCCTGGCACCTCGGCCGGGGCGGTGCACGGCAGCGGCCGTTCCGGGGTTGTCGGGGCGGGGCGGTACGGTGCGTAGCGGAATGACCCACCCGTACCGGTCGAAGGGGGTCCGGTGAGCAAGCAGGCGGCGCAGTCCGGTCAGCAGGTGCCGCGGCAGCTCGCGCAGGTCGACGGCGTGCTGGAGCGGATCACCTACGCCAACGAGGAGACCGGCTACACGGTGGCCCGGGTGGACACCGGCCGGGGTGCGAACGACCTGCTGACGGTGGTGGGCGCGCTGCTGGGGGCACAGGTCGGCGAGTCGTTGCGGCTGCACGGGCGGTGGGGCTCGCACCCGCAGTACGGGCGGCAGTTCACGGTGGAGAACTACACCACGGTGCTGCCCGCCACGATCCAGGGGATCCAGCGGTACCTGGGGTCGGGGCTGATCAAGGGGATCGGGCCGCGGTTCGCCGAGCGGATCGTGGAGCGCTTCGGGGTGGACACCCTGGAGGTGATCGAGAACGAGCCGGGCCGGCTGATCGAGGTGCCGGGGCTGGGGCCGAAGCGGACGAAGAAGATCGCTGCCGCCTGGGAGGAGCAGAAGGCCATCAAGGAGGTGATGGTCTTCCTGCAGGGGGTCGGGGTGTCCACCTCGCTGGCTGTGCGAATCTACAAGCAGTACGGCGACGGCTCGATCGGGGTGGTGAAGAACGAGCCGTACCGGCTGGCCTCGGACGTGTGGGGCATCGGCTTCCTGACGGCGGACCGGCTCGCCCAGGCGGTGGGCATCCCGCACGACAGCCCCGAGCGGGTGAAGGCCGGCCTGCAGTACGCGCTGTCGCAGAGCACCGACCAGGGGCACTGCTTCCTGCCGGAGGAGCGGCTGATCGCGGACGGCGTGAAGCTGCTCCAGGTGGACGTCGGGCTGGTGATCGACTGCCTGGCGGAGCTGGTGGCGGCCGAGGGGGTGGTGCGCGAGGCGGTCCCGGGGGAGGGCGGCGAGCCCGTCACCGCGGTGTACCTGGTGCCGTTCCACCGAGCGGAGATCTCGCTCGCCAACCAGCTGCTGCGGCTGTTGCGTTCGGACGAGGACCGGATGCCGTGGTTCGGGAACGTGGACTGGCCGGTGGCGCTGGACTGGCTGGCGAAGCGGACCGGGGCCGACCTGGCGCCGGAGCAGGAGCAGTCGGTGCGGCTGGCGTTGACCGAGCGGGTCGCGGTGCTGACGGGTGGTCCGGGCTGCGGCAAGTCGTTCACGGTGAAGTCGATCGTGACGCTGGCGCTGGCGAAGCGGGCCAAGGTGGTGCTGGCGGCGCCGACCGGCCGGGCGGCGAAGCGGCTGGCGGAGCTGACCGGGGTGGAGGCGTCGACGGTCCACCGGCTGCTGGAGCTCAAGCCGGGCGGGGACGCCGCGTACGACCGGGACCGGCCGCTGGACGCGGACCTGGTGGTGGTCGACGAGGCCTCGATGCTGGACCTGATCCTGGCGAACAAGCTGGTCAAGGCGGTGCCGCCAGGTGCCCACCTGCTGTTCGTGGGGGATGTGGACCAGCTGCCCTCGGTGGGCGCCGGGGAGGTGCTGCGGGACCTGCTGGCCGAGGGCGGGCCGATCCCGTCGGTCCGGCTGACCAGGATCTTCCGGCAGGCGCAGCAGTCCGGCGTGGTGACCAACGCGCACCGGATCAACGAGGGCCGGCCGCCGCTGACGGACGGCCTGGCGGACTTCTTCCTGTTCGCGGAGGACGACGCGGAGCGGGCGGCCGGGCTGACGGTGGACGTGGTGGCGCGGCGGATCCCGCAGAAGTTCGGCGTCGACCCGCGCCGGGACGTGCAGGTGCTGGCGCCGATGCACCGGGGCCCGGCCGGTGCGGGGAACCTGAACACCCTGTTGCAGGCGGCGGTGACGCCGGCCCGGGAGGGGCTGGCCGAACGCCGGTTCGGCGGCCGGACGTTCAGGGTGGGGGACAAGGTCACCCAGATCCGCAACAACTACGACAAGGGGCGGAACGGAGTCTTCAACGGCACAGTGGGAGTGGTGACCGCCCTCAGCGTGGACGACCAGCGGCTGACGGTGCTCACCGACGAGGACGAGGAGGTGTCGTACGACTTCGACGAACTGGACGAGCTGGCCCACGCGTACGCGGTGACGATCCACCGCTCGCAGGGCAGCGAGTACCCGGTCGTGGTGATTCCGGTCACCATGTCCGCTTGGACGATGCTCCAGCGGAACCTGCTCTACACGGCTGTGACCAGGGCTCGGAAACTCGTGGTGCTGGTGGGGTCACGCAAGGCGATCGGGCAGGCCGTCCGGGCCGTCAGCGCAGGTCGGAGGCACACCGGGCTCGACCACCGGCTGGCGGCTGGATGATTATCCAACGCGATGGTTGCCTCTAATGTTCTCTTGACGTGAAGAGATTTACGGCAGAGCCTAGGGTGGTGCCGATCTTGTCCGGTTCGTACCGGCTGCGGCGGCAGGTTTTGTAGGGGCGGGCCCTTTCGGGCCACCCCGGGTGCGCGACTGTCCTCCGGATGGGGGATGGTAGAGACAGTCAGGGCACCTTGGAAGAGGATTCATTTCGTCGGTGAGGAAGACGTGAGCGACAACTCGGTAGTACTGCGGTACCAGGACGGCGAGTACGAGTACCCCGTCGTCGAGAGCACTGCGGGCAACTCCGGCTTCGACATCTCGAAGCTGCTCCCGCAGACCGGCCTGGTCACCCTGGACAACGGCTTCGGTAACACCGCCGCGTACAAGTCCGCGATCACCTTCGTGGACGGTGACAACGGCATCCTGCGGTACCGCGGCTACCCGATCGAGCAGCTTGCCTCCGATGGCGGCTTCATCGAGACCGCGTACCTCCTGATCAACGGCGAGCTGCCCAACGCGGACCAGCTGGCCGAGTTCAACCGCGAGATCACCCAGCACACCCTGCTGCACGAGGACGTCAAGCGCTTCTTCCAGGGCTTCCCGCGGGACGCCCACCCGATGGCCATGCTGTCCTCGGTCGTCGGCGCGCTGTCCACGTTCTACCCGGAGAGCCACAACCCGTTCGACGCGGCCCAGCGCCACCTGTCGACCGTGCGCCTGCTCGCCAAGCTGCCGACGATCGCCGCGTACGCGTACAAGAAGGCGATGGGCCAGCCCTTCGTCTACCCGCGCAACGACCTGAGCTATGTCGAGAACTTCCTGCGGATGACCTTCGCGGTCCCCGCCGAGGACTACGAGCTCAACCCGGTCATCGTCAACGCGCTGGACAAGCTGCTCATCCTGCACGCGGACCACGAGCAGAACTGCTCGACCTCCACCGTGCGCCTGGTCGGCTCCAGCCACGCCAACCTGTTCGCCTCGATCTCGGCCGGCATCTCGGCCCTGTGGGGCCCGCTGCACGGCGGCGCCAACCAGGCCGTGCTGGAGATGCTGGAGAGCATCCAGAAGGACGGCGGCGACGTCGACGCCTTCATCACGAAGGTGAAGAACAAGGAAGCCGGCGTCAAGCTGATGGGCTTCGGGCACCGGGTCTACAAGGCCTTCGACCCGCGCGCCGCCCAGGTCAAGCTGCTCGCGCACGAGGTCCTCGGCCAGCTCGGCAAGAACGACGAGCTGCTGGACATCGCGCTCAAGCTGGAGGAGCACGCCCTCAAGGACGACTTCTTCATCTCGCGCAAGCTGTACCCGAACGTGGACTTCTACACCGGCCTGATCTACCGCGCCATGGGCTTCCCGACCAGCATGTTCACCGTGCTGTTCGCGCTCGGCCGGCTGCCGGGCTGGATCGCCCACTGGCACGAGATGATCAACGACCCGACCAGCCGGATCGGCCGTCCGCGCCAGATCTACACCGGCACCGCGATCCGCGACTACGTCCCGCTGGACGCCCGCTGACCGCAGCGGCGCCGACCACCGGCCCGCACGGAAGCTGAGAGGGGCCCGGCCGCTGAGCGGCCGGGCCCCCTCGCGTCCCGGTGACGCGCCCGAGGGCGCGCGCGGGGACCGAACCGTACGGCGCACGACTCCGGGGCCGGCCGCGACCGGGGACGGCCGCTCAAAGCGTCCCAGGCCCGCCAGAACCCCGGCGTCGTGCGCGAAGGCCGTCGAGTACGACGGCCGTTCCCGGGGCCCGCCGGAGCCCCGTCGGCGACAGCCGGTGGAAGCGCGGGGACACGTTGCCGTTCAGCGTGTCCCCGCCCACCGGAAAAACTGCCGCACTACCAACCTAAGACGTATCAGGGTGCGAGAAGTTACGCCCGGGGGGTGTGAGCTGCCTCTCGCCACGCTCCGTGTGCGCCTCGTACCACGCCCATATCACACCTTCGCTCGCGCGGGACGTCACCCTCCCCGCAGTCACGGCAACCGAGCGTGATAGGAATCGTGGCATTCCGGTACGGACCGTCGCGCCATTCGCCGCGCGACGGCGGAACTGGGGAGGGAGTGCGCAGATGGCCAGGAACGTCGTCGTCACCGGCGGTGGCACGGGAATCGGGTACGAAGTCACGCGGCGGTTCGTCGAGGCCGGTGACCACGTGGTGATCGTGGGCCGCCGCCGGGAGGTCCTGGAGAAGGCCGCGGCCGACCTCGGGCCGAACGTCACCCCGCTGGTGTGCGACCTCGCCGACCCGGACGCCGTCGAGGCCGCGCTCGCCCGCCTGCCCGAGCGGATCGACGTCCTGGTGAACAACGCCGGCAGCCGGGAGACCGTGGTCGGCGGCGGACCGCACGCCCTGCTGGCGCGTTGGCGCGGCGACTTCGAGCGCAACGTGCTGACCGTGGTGCTGCTCACCGAGTCGGTCCGCGACCGGCTCGCCCCGGGCTCCGGCCGGGTGGTCACCATCAGCTCCATCGCCGCCCTGCGCGGGGCCGGCTCGTACGGCGCGGCGAAGGCCTCGCTGCACGCCTGGAACCACTTCCTGGCCGCCCAGTTGGGCACGTCGGGTATCACCGCCAACATCGTCGCGCCGGGCACCGTCGCGGGCACCGAGTTCTTCGGACCGCGGCTGGACGAGCCCGAGGTGGCCCGCCGGGCCGCCCGCACCCTGCTCGGGCGGATCGGCGAGACCGGCGAGGTCGCGGCGGCGGTGTACTTCCTGGCCTCGGCCGAGGCCGGGTTCATCACCGGCGAGATCCTGCACTGCAACGGCGGCGAGCTGCTGGGGCGTTGAGAGGCCCGCGAGGGGGCGAGGGCCCGGACCGGTGGTCGGTCCGGGCCCTCGTGCGTACGGGCGGGGGGTTCGGCCGGGCTCAGGCCGGCTGGAAGCGGCGCAGCCGCAGGCTGTTGGTGACCACGAAGACCGAGGAGAAGGCCATCGCGGCCCCCGCGATCATCGGGTTGAGCAGGCCGGCCGCGGCCAGCGGGACCGCCGCCACGTTGTAGCCGAAGGCCCAGAACAGGTTGCCCTTGATGGTGCCCAGGGTCCTGCGGGAGAGCCGGATGGCGTCGGCCGCCGAGCGGAGGTCGCCGCGGACCAGGGTGAGGTCGCCGGCCTCGATGGCGGCGTCGGTGCCGGTGCCCATCGCCAGACCCAGGTCGGCCCGGGCCAGGGCGGCCGCGTCGTTGACGCCGTCGCCGACCATCGCCACGACCCTGCCCTCGGCCTGCAGTCGCTCGACGGTGGCGACCTTGTCCTCGGGGAGGACCTCGGCGATCACGTGCTCCGGCGCGATGCCGACCTCGGCGGCGACCGCCTCGGCGACCGCCCGGTTGTCGCCGGTGAGCAGGACCGGGGTCAGGCCCAGGGCGCGCAGCTC
>NZ_JBSFWR010000187.1:0-7085 GCF_053594915.1 Kitasatospora sp. NPDC002543
CGCTCACCGGCGAGATCATGCAGGTGCCGTCCAAGGTCAGCGCGATCAAGATCGACGGCAAGCGCTCGTACGCGCGGGTGCGCGAGGGCGAGGACCAGACCCGGGGCAGCGGCACGGCGCGGGAGGGGTGGGGGATCCGGCTGATCACGGCGCCGATCAGGGTGCCGATCGACACCCCGAAGACCGCCGACACGGCGGCCAGGACCGACTGCGCCCCGTTCCCGACCTCGATCTGCGCGGTGTTCAGCAGGCCGAAGGAGCCCGGCACCACGATCCAGAACGCCGGGAGGTAGAGCACCTGCCAGAGCGGACCGCCCGGCAGCCAGTGCACCAGGGTGGCCGCGACCGCGGCGGCGACCGCCCCCGCCAGGCCGCCTATCGCCGCGCCGTGCACCGACCCCACCGCCACCTGGGCGGTGACGCTGACCGCGATCACGGCGACGATCCACGGGATGGCCGAGGGCGGTGTGTGGACGTTGACGACCACTCCGGCCACCGCGATCGCCAGGCCCAGCGCGATCACCCACCAGCCGGGTTTGGCGACCTGGACGTTGGCCAGCGCGGTGGCCGGCATGCCGACCGCCGTCGCGGCCGCGGCCACTCCGGCGAGGAACAGGGCCAGCTGGACCGCGCCGGACACCAGCCGGGCGGTGCCCGCGCTGGCCGCGCCCGCGGCGATCTCGGACAGGCCGGTGACCAGCAGTCCGCCCGGCAGCAGGATCGCCAGGGTGGCGACGATCGTCCGCAGCGGCCCGTCCAGCAGCGAGGCCCGCGCGAGGGCCAGGACCAGCAGGGCGACCAGGAAGCCGGCCGTGACGGGCAGCAGCGGCCGCAGGTGCGGCAGCCGCCGGGCGAGCACGGTCAGCCCGACCACGATCAGCGAGCCGAGCCCGGCCGCCAGGACGTTGGCCGCCGCCGGCTGGAGGAAGAGGCAGACCCCCACGCCGACCGGCAGCGCCCCGAGGTCCGCCACCCACGCGGGCCAGCGGGCCGGTACCCGCCGGATCCCGTCCAGTTCGGCGAGCGCCCGGGGCCCGTCGAGCTCGCCCGCCCGCAGCCGGTGCACCAGGTGGAGGACGTCGGCCGTCTGCTCGAACCGCAGCGCGCCGCCGACCGGCCGGAACGTGGTGGCCCCGTCCGCGCGGAGCGAGACGAACAGCCCGTTGGTCAGCGCGGCGACCCGCACCTCCGGAGCCCCCAACGCCCCTCCGAGCCGGCGGAGTTCCTCCTCGACGTCATGGACGGGCAGGCCACCGCCGAGCAGGGCTTCGCCCAGGTCGAGGAGTAGGCGGTGGAGCGGCTCGGGCGGGGCGTCGAGAACCCGGGCCGATGGAGACTTGCTAGACATGGCAGATATCGTCCCACCCTGCCCGAATCGGCCCGACTCTGACCCGGTCCGGTCGTTTTCCGATCGGTCGAGCGCCCGCCTCACCCCGCATCAGGCCTCCGGGCGGGAGCGCCGCCGCGGATCCGGGACCGGCCGGCCATCGGGGGGCTGGTGACCGGCGGCCCGAGGCCCGTCACGGCCGGACGGTGAGCACCAGCTTCCCCGTGACGCGGCCCGTCTCGCCCTCGGCGTGGGCGCGGGCGGCCTCGGCGAGCGGGTAGGTGGCGGAGACGTGGGCGCGCAGCCGGCCGGACTCGACGAGGGCGGCGATCTCCGCCATGCCCTGCCGGTCGTGCTCGACCAGCAGGGCCGTCGCCCGCACCCCCAGCTCGGCGGCGCGTGCCGCCAGGCCTTCGAGGCCCTGGGGGAGGATCGACACCAGGAGGCCGCCCGGGCGGAGGGTCTCCAGCGAGCGGAACCGGTCCTCCCCGCCGAGCGTGTCCAGGACCACGTCGACGTCCCGGGCCTCCTCGACGAAGTCGGCGGTGCGGTAGTCGATCACCTCGTCCGCGCCCAGGCCCCGGACGAAGTCGTGCTTGGCGGCCGATGCCGTGCCGATGACGTACGCGCCGCGCGCCTTGGCGATCTGCACGGCGACGTGCCCCACGCCGCCGGCCGCCGCGTGCACCAGGACCCGCTGCCCCGGCCGGACCCGCGCGGTGTCGACGAGGGCCTGCCAGGCGGTGAGCGACACCAGGGGGAGG
Organism: Kitasatospora sp. NPDC002543; assembly: GCF_053594915.1. Classification (NCBI taxonomy): domain Bacteria; kingdom Bacillati; phylum Actinomycetota; class Actinomycetes; order Kitasatosporales; family Streptomycetaceae; genus Kitasatospora; species Kitasatospora sp. NPDC002543. The sequence goes on from NZ_JBSFWR010000187.1 coordinate 2,092, forward strand.
GCGGCGGCCTCGGTGTGGCTCAGCGCGGCGGGCTTGGGGGCGAAGGCCCTGGTGGGGCCGGTGACGTACTCGGCGTGCGAGCCGGCGCCGTACGGGTAGGGCAGCATGCCGAAGACCTCGTCGCCCGGGGCGAGGAGCGAGACGCCCGGGCCGACCGCCTCGACGGTGCCGGAGACGTCCCAGCCGAGCGTGAACGGCGGCTGCCCGAGGAAGTAGCCGTGGCGGCGGTGCTTCCAGTCGGTGGGGTTGACCCCGGCGGCGTGGACGGCGACGAGGACCTGCCCGGCGCCGGGCACGGGCCGTTCCACCTCGGCCCCGTGGAGGACGTCCGGCTCGCCGAGGGTGGTCTGGGTGATGGCTCGCATGGTGTTCGTGGTCATGGATCCAGCCTGCGGCCACGGCCCTGACCTGCGAAATGGCAAGATTGCCAAAGACCGATAGGATCGTGCCATGGCTGCGATCGAACCCCCCGGCGCCGGTGGCCGGCCGCCGCACCGCGTCGTCGTCCTCGCCCTCGACGGCGTCTACCCCTTCGAGCTGGGCATGCCCAACCGGGTCTTCCCCGGCGTGCCGGGCGCCTACGAGGTGGTGACCTGCGCGGCGACGGAGGACCGGACGGTCGCGACCGACGCCGACTTCACGATCACCGTCGGGCACGGCCCCGAGGCCCTGGAGAGCGCCGACACGGTCGTCATCCCGCCGTACGGCCTGCGCCACGTCACGGCGGACCTGCGGGAGCCGGCCCGCGGCGCCCTCGCCCGGATCCGCCCCGGCACCCGCATCGTCTCCATCTGCACCGGCGCGTTCGCGCTCGCCGCCGCCGGTCTGCTGGACGGGCGCCCCGCCACCACCCACTGGGCGCTGGCGCCCACCTTCCGCCGGATGTTCCCCCGGGTCGACCTCGACGCCGACGTGCTGTTCATCGACGACGGCGACATCCTGACCTCGGCGGGAGCCGCGTCCGGCCTCGACGTCTGCCTGCACGTGGTGCGCTCCGACCACGGCAGCGCCGCCGCCAACCAGGTCGCCCGGCAGTGCGTGGTGCCGCCCTGGCGCGAGGGCGGCCAGGCCCAGTACATCGAACAGCCGGTGCCCCCGGAAGGCGCCAACGGCACCGCCGCGACCCAGGCCTGGGCCCTGGAACACCTCGACCGCCCGCTCGCCCTCCGCGAGCTGGCCGCCCACGCCCGGATGAGCCCGCGCACCTTCGCCCGCCGCTTCCAGGAGGAGACCGGCACCAGCCCCGGCCGCTGGCTGATCCGGCAACGGCTGCACCGGGCCCGCCACCTGCTGGAGACCAGCGACCTCCCGGTCGACCGGATCGCCACCGAGATCGGCTTCGCCACCGGGGCCTCCCTCCGGCAGCACCTGCACGCCGCGATCGGGGTCTCGCCCCAGGCCTACCGCAACACCTTCCGCGGTCAGGCCGGCGCCCCGGGAAGCTGAGACCCCCGGCCGCCCGGGAACGGCCCGGTCACGTCCTCGCGGCGGCCCGCCGTCCGTCGGGCGGTCAGGAGCGGCCCCCGAAGCGCCAGTCGTGCACCTCGACGTCGGCGTACCGGTCCGCGGTCAGGACGGCGCGGGCCGCCTCCCGGTCCGGCGCCCGGAGCAGCACCGCCGTACCCAACCAGCCCGTGCCGTCGTCGGACAGCAGCGGCCCGTAGGCGATCAGTTCGCTCCGGTCGGCCGGCACGTCGAGGTCGGCGGCCGGACCCGCGCCGAGGCCGAGCACCAGGTACCGGTTGCCGTCCTCCCGGCCGCCGGGGAAGTCCCACATGGTGCGCCCCAGCAGGTTGCGCCACCGCCGCAGCAGCACGTCCCGGTAGGCGCCCGCCTGGTAGCCCGGCTCGTCGAAGGCGAACGCGCGGGCGGCGGCCGGATCGGGGAGGTCGAGGATGTGCAGGCTGCCCGTGAGCGTGGCGCCGCCGTCGCCGAGCGTCGGCCCCCGGGCGATCATCTCCTCCTCGTACCGGTCCATGTAGGACCAGTGCTCTTCCAACAGTGCGTGGCGCAGCGGCAGGGACCCGGGCCGGTCCCGGTGGTAGCAGAGGAATTCCATGTTCGTATGCTCCCCGAGGGACGTGGCCCGGTCGAACGGGTTTCGCGGTGCCGGTCCTCCGGCTAGTTCAGCAGGAAGTCGTACACGGCCTGCCGCCCGGCCGGGTCGGCCGCCCGGTTCTGCACCGAGTGGGCCGCCCCGGGCACGATCACGATCCGCGGGTGGTGGGTGAACTCGGCCTGCTCGTAGAGCCATTCGTACGGTGTGGCCAGGTCCCGGTCGCCGCCGAGCAGCAGCACCGGCACGTCGGGCAGCTTGCGGTGCGCCGGGGGGAGCGGCGCGACCGGCTCGCGCGGCCAGTCCCGGCAGACCAGGAGGCTGCCGAGGCCGGTCGCGGTGGCCGGGTCGTACGGCCAGGTCTGTTCGGCGGTCAGCCGCTGCCGGGTGCGTTCCAGGGCGGCCGCGCGGCCCGCGACGGGGGTGTCCGTGCTGCCCCACGGGAAGCGCGCGTCGGCGCAGACGGTGGCGGAGTGCAGCCCCTGGCTGAGTTCCTCGGCCGAGGCGGTGTCGACCTCCCGGTGGATGAACGCGAAGAAGTCCTGGAGCTTCTCCGGCTGCCCCGCGGCCGCCTCGTGGAGGATCTCCGGGACGCCGCCGTAGTCCGGGTCGATGAACTCGTAGCCGGTGAGCGCGCTCAGGATCTGCGCCCCGTTGCCGTACCGCCGGACGGTGGCGGCGAGGTCGGCGGCCGGGTCGGTGGTGCAGCCGGTGGCCTGGCAGGCGGCCCGCAGGACGCGGGCGGTGGCGGGCAGGGCGGCGAGGTCCAGGGGGTCGAAGCCCCGGTGCGGCGCCACCGAGTCGAGCACCAGCCGGGACACGCGTGCCGGGTGGGCGAGCGCGTACCGTTCGGCGACGATCGTGCCGTAGGAGACGCCGTCCAGGGTGAGCCGCTGGTCGCCGAGGGCGCGGCGCAGCAGGTCGATGTCGGCGACGGTGTCCGCGGTGCCGTAGAAGCGGGCGTTGGGGCCGAGGGCGGCGGCGCAGTCGGCGACGGACCGTTCGCGCGGCACGGCGAGGTCGGAGGAGCCCATGTCCTCCTGGAGGCCGGGACATTGGAGCGCGCCCCGGCCGGTGCCGCGCTGGTCGTACATGACCAGGCGGTAGTCCTTGAGGACGGGTTCCAGCTTTCCGGCGGTGCGCTTCATCGCCGGGACGCCGGGCTGGCCGGGGCCGCCGGTGAGGAACAGCAGGTCGCCCTTGGGCGCGGTGGTGTTGCCGGTGACGGCCACCGCGAGGTCGAGGGTGCCGGGGACGGTACCGCCGTGGTCGAGCGGGACGGTGAGGGTCCCGCAGGTGAACTCGGGCGCGTCCGGGCAGGGGGCCTGACCGGTGATCCGGCCGCCGGCTCCGGTGGAGGCGGAGGCGGAGGCGGAGGCGAGGGCGGGGGTGGCCAGGGTGGTGCCGGCGACCACCGCGACGGCGGCCAGCAGGGCGGCTAAACGGCCGCGTGTGCTCGTCATGTTCGTCCTTCCACTCGTGCCGCGCCGGGCCGGCGCGGTCACGGAACCAGCCTGCGCCCCACGGTACTTCGATGACGGGCGACACGGCGGGGGCCCGCCGGAAACGAACCCGCCGGAACCAACTCCGCTCCGTGGCGACCGAGATGAGCGCGGGACGCCCGCGCGGGACGCCGTGACCGCGGGGCGGACCGGTGCGCCGGGCCGGCTGGAGCGGTCGCCACGGACGACGGCCCCGACCGCGAACCCCCCGGCCGCCGCTGCTCGGCGCCCGGGCCGGCGACCGGCAGCCCGTCACCTCCGGCGAGTCGGGGGCCGCCGTCTACCGCAGTGCGGACGCCGACGCGTACGCCGAGTGCGTGGTCGCCGCGGACGCGGCCGCCCTGGAGACCGAGCGCGACCGGCTCGCCCGGCTCGCCGACCGGGTCGTACCGGGACCGCGGGTGCTCGACCGGCGCCGCGACGACACGGGCGCCTGCGCTTCTACCTCCACCTCGCCCCGCTCACCTGGGGCTGACGGCGCCCCGGCCCGGCCCGGACCCCGGCCGCGGGCGAGGCTGTCACCGCCGGGCCCGCAGCACGTCGATCTCGCAGCCCGGCGCGGACGGGTCGAAGCCGTGCTCGGCCAGCCAGCGGACCGCGATCAGGCTGCGCAGCGACCACCAGGCGTGGATGACGTCGAGGTCGACGTCGGTGCCGTAGCCGGCGAGGACGTCGCCGAGGTGCTCCTCGTGTCCGAGCGTCAGGACGGCGAGGTCGAACAGGGCGTCGCCCCGGCCCGCCTCGGACCAGTCGATCACGCCGGTGACCTCGTCGCCGTCCACGAACACGTGGGAGAGCTGGAGGTCGCCGTGGACGAACGCCGGTGTCCACGGCCGGAGCGCGGCCTCGGCGACCCGGCGGTTGCGCGTGACCAGGCCGGCGGGCAGGACCTCGTTCGCGACGAGCCACGCGCACTCGCCGTCGAGCCGCTCGGCGAGCTCGTCGACGCTCGGGCCGGGCCAGGGCGGCAGCGGCGCGTCGTGCAGGGTCCGCGCGGCGGCACCGGCCGCCGCCCACGCCGCGGGCGAGGCGGTCGACGGCTCGCCGAGCCGGCCCAGCGCCGTGCCGGGGAGCGCGGCGAGCGCGAGGACGGGCGGCTCGCGCCACAGGACCCGCGGCGTGGGAATCGGCGCGATGGCCATGGCCTCGACCTCGACGTCGGTGCGCGCCCGGTCGGCGTCGATCTTCAGGAACACGTCGCCGACGCGCAGGGTCGCGCGTTCGGTGTGGGCGACGACGACTTCGACTTCCTCCATGGCGACCATTGTCGGGGGAACGACCGCCGATGTCCCCGGGTTTTCCGGGCGCGGGCGCGGCCCCGGCCCCGGGCACGACCCCGGCCCCGGCTGCAGGCCCCGGCCGCGCCCCGGTGCCGGCCGCCCCTCGCGGCGCCGGAGCGCACCGGAAGTCGGCCGACCCGACGTCCTGTGCGCTCC
>NZ_JBSFWR010000188.1:0-6896 GCF_053594915.1 Kitasatospora sp. NPDC002543
GGGCCGGCCGACTCGGACATCCCGCACCTGGTCTCCGAGGCGGTCGCGGCCGGACTGGACGTCCGCTCGGAGACCGTCGGCGAGCCGGGCGGGCTTCCGCGCGCCACCGAGCACGCCGCGTACCGGGTGGTGCAGGAGGCGCTGACCAACGCCGCCAAGCACGCGCCGGGAGCGGCCGTCACCGTGGAGGTGGCGTACTCGGCCGACGGTGCCCGTCTCCGGGTGGCCAACGGCCCGGCACCGGCATCGGCACCGGCATCGGTGTCGCTGCCCGCGTCAACCACGCGCACCGCAACGCCCACCGCAACGCCCACCGGACCGTTCGCCGGCACCTCCGTCACGGTGCCCGCCGTGTCGCCCACCGGTGGCCGCGGCCTGGTCGGGCTGGCCGAACGGGTCCGCCTCGCGGGTGGCACCTTCGCCCACCGGGCCTGCCCGGACGGCGGGTTCGAGGTCGTGGCCGACCTGCCGCGCCGTGCCGCCGGGCCCGCCCTGCCGCTGTCCGCCGCCCCGCCCTCGCCGGTGCGCGAGCTGCGGCGGGCCCGGCGCAGGGTGGGCCGGACACTGGCCGCCGTGGTGCTCGTCCCGCTGGTGACGGCCGTGCTGCTGATCGTGGCGCTGCGAGTATGGACGCTCTACGTGGTCAGCCAGTCGGTGTTGGGCCCGGAGGTCTACGCCTCCCTCCAGGTGGGGCAGGACCAGGCCGCGGTCGAGCGACTGCTGCCCGGCCACCGGCTGCCGTACCTCCCGCCGAGCGGGCCGTCGACGCCCGCGCCGCCGACGGGGGAAGGGGTCTCGTGTGCCTACTACGCCATCACCGCCCAACTGTTCGTGGACCGGGCCGGCGACGCCTACCGACTCTGCTTCCGGGACTCCCGACTGGTCTCGCGCGACGTGCTCGTCTCCTGACCACCCGCCGTACGACCACCCGCCGCAGGACCGCCCGCTGTACCTCCCCACCCGCACCACCTCCGCCCCGAGCGACCGACAGGAGCCGCCGATGACCACCGCACCGATCCGAGTGCTGCTCGCCGACGACGAGCCCATGATCCGTGCCGGACTGCGCGCCGTGCTCGCCACCGACCCGGGCATCGAGATCGTCGCCGAGGCCGGGGACGGCCGGGAGGCCGTCGAACTGGTTCGGCGCCACCGGCCGGACGTCGCCGTGCTGGACATCCGGATGCCCGGGACGGACGGCATCACGGCCGCTGCCGAGATCCGCCGGAACGGCCTGGCGACCGGAGTGCTCATGCTGACCACCTTCGGTGAGGACGACTACATCCTTCGCGCGCTCGGCGGCGGCGCGAACGGCTTCCTGATCAAGTCCGGCGAGCCGGAGGAACTGCTCGCCGGGGTGCGCGCGGTGGCGGGTGGGGCGGCCTACCTCTCACCCAAGGTGGCCGCCCGGGTGGTCGCCCACCTGGCCGCCACCGGCGCCGGCGGCCCCGCCGACCGGCGCGCCGGTGCCCGGGAACGGGTGGCCGCCCTGACCGCCCGGGAACGGGACGTGCTGACGTTGATCGCCGCCGGCCTGTCCAACGGTCAGATCGCCCGTCGGCTCGGGGTGGTGGAAGGCACCGTGAAGGCCCATGTGAGTTCCATCCTGGCCCGCTTGGGCGTGGCCAACCGGGCGGCGGCCGCCGTCCTCGCGCACGAGGCCGGGCTGACCCTCGGCGCGACCTGCGCGGGCGGCCCACGGGACTGAGGCCGCGGTGCCCGTGCCGGTGCCCGCGCCCGTGCCGACGCCCGGGCTCGTGCCAGTGCCGGAGCCGGCGCTCGAGTGCGATGCCGCCGGCGCCGCCGGTGCCGACAGCAGCGGCCCGAGGACGGGCACCCCGGTCAGGGCCGCCACGGCGGTGGCGGCCGCGGGCCGCAGGGCGAGGACGGCCGCCGCCGTGACCGTGCCACCGAGCACGGCACCGGCGAGCACGTCGTGCGGGTAGTGCACCCCGGCCGCCACCCGGAGGGCGGCCGTGGCGCCGCCGACGGGTATGACCAGCGGGGCCCAGCGCGGACGCAGCAGCACCAGCCCCGTCGCGAGCGCGACGGCCAGGGTGGCGTGGTTGCTGGGGAACGACCAGTCGCCGGGCGGCGGGCACTCGGCGACCGCCCTGCCGGGCAGCCCGGCCAGTGCCCGGCAGGGCCGCTCCTCGTCGAGGACCACCTTCAGCACCTCGCTCGCCCCGTAGGCCAGCACCGTGCCCAGTCCGACCAGCGCCACCCCCGCGACCGCCCCGGCGGCCCGCCGGGCCCGGGCCGTCCACCAGCGGAGCGCCAGCAGGAACCCGAGCACCAGCAGCCCGACCTCGGTGGCCGGCTCCAGCAGCGAGGCCACTGCGGACGGGGCGTCGCCGACGGCCTCCGCCACCCGCCGGTAGCCGCCGGCCGACCACCCGGCCGACAGCCGCACGGGCCCGGCCCCGCCGCCCCGCTCCGGCGCGAGCCACGTCACCACCCCGGCCCCCGCGCAGAGCAGGGCCGCTGCCAGGACCGGCCTGCCCCGGGCGGCCGCCCTGCCCCGCCCGGCCGTACGGCCGGCCCCCGCCATGCCGCGCGGGCCGCCGTGCGTGGAGTTCCCGGTCTTCCCGTCCGTGTACGTCATGACCCGGACGGTAGAAGCCGAAGGGCCTTCTCCACCCGACCCGAAAGTCAGGTCACGACCATGACGATGGTCAGGGTTGACACCACCGAACGAGCCCGCGCGGATACCCTGCGCCCATGTCCGCCCGTGATCGGTCGAGCTTCCCAGCCCGCTTCGACGGCGACCCCGACCGGGTCGCGCTGATCGTCCCCGGAACCGGGTACTCGCCCGCCCGGCCGCTGCTGCACTTCGCCCGGTCCGTCCTCCTCCGGCACGGCTGGACCGTCCAGGAGCTGTGGTGGCAACTCCCGGAAGGATTCGACGAGTTCGCGATGACCGACCGGATCGCCTGGGTCGAGCGGCAGGTCGCCGGAGCCGTCGGGGCCGAGGGCGGCGCCTGCCGCCTGCTGGTCGGGAAGTCCCTCGCCTCCTTCGCCGCCTCCGTAGCCGCCGACCGGAACCTCCCGGCGGCCTGGCTGACCCCCGTCCTGACCATCGACCACGTGGCCCGGGCCCTCCGCCGCGCCGGGGCGCCGACCCTCCTCGTCGGCGGCGCCGCCGACCGGCTGTGGGACGGCCCCGCCGCCGACGCGACCGGTCACGAGGTCCTCGAACTGCCCGGCGCCGACCACGGCCTCGAACTGCCCGGCGACCCCCTCGGCTCGGTCGACGCCCTGCGCCGGGTCGTCGCCCGACTGGACGGCTTCGCCGCCGCACTGGGCGGAGGGTGACCATCGGTCAGGAGGATGCCCCGGCCCACGGCATCGGCCGTACCGTCAGGCGTGCCGGGGCCGTCGTGCTGCCTATCGGCCGTCGGCTGTCCGACCGGGCGAGACCACGGGCAGGTCCCGTTCCTCCGCCGCGTCGGCCAGTCTTTTGTCGTACGTGACGAAGGCCGTGAGCGCGTGTTCGAGGTGCTCGGCGCTGGCGAGATGGATCGCGTCGAGTGTACGGAGGTGCCGGGTTGGGAACAGGCACGCGGCCCTGAGGACGGGATCCGAGAGCCGGACGCGGAGCAGCCGATCGAGCAGGCCGGTCGACCTGACCAGCAGTTCGGGTGGCGCGCCAATTCGGATCAATGCGCGTGGCACCTCGACCTGGGCCAGTGCGCTGGTCGCATGCCCCTCGGCGCCGTGCGAGGAGAGAAACGTCCGTAGAGCGGTGGATTCGCTCTCGGGGATCAGGAGCTTGAGGATCGCGCAGGAGTCGAGGTAGATCAACGGTCCTCTTCCTCGCGCATGGCGATCAAGGCCTCGGAGGCTGACCCGAGCTCGACGCCCGCCTCGGGGAGGGGCCAGTCGGCCAGGCCGCGCGCGGTAGCGGCGTTCTCCGGGTCGATGGTGCCGTCGCGAACGAGGTCCTCCAGTACCCGTTGCTCGGGATCGGGCGGAGCGAGGACCGCGATCAGCCGCCCGTTGCGGGTGATCTCGACGCGTTCGCCGGCCGCGACCCGGTCGATCAACTCGCTTGCGTGCTGTTGGAGCTGGCGGATGGGGACTCTGGCTGTCATACGACTCACGGTACGGCGGACCGTGCGTCGGCCGCGGGAAACGTGCGTCGATTTCACCCGGACGAGTGCCCGCCCCGCCCCGGGAACCCGTGCTGCCGTCCGCCGAGGGTGGTGGCCAGGGAGGCGGCCAGGAGGGCGAGGGCGGTCCAGGGCAGCGCGGCCGGGCCGGCGTGGTCGAGGAGGAGTCCGCCGGCCAGGCCGCCGACGGCGATGCCGAGGTTCCAGCAGGTGACGAGCAGCGACTGGGCGAGGTCCCCGGCAGGCCCGGCCGCGTCGGCGATCGCGGTCTGGAGGAGGGTGGCGGCGCCGCCGAAGCCCAGGCCCCAGAGCGCGGCGGCGGCGTAGGCGGGCCATCCGGTCGGGCCGAGCAGGGCGGCGGCGAGGAGCAGTGCCGCAGCGGCGAGCAGGACGGAGGCGGCGACGGTCAACGGGCGCAGGTGCCGGTCGATCAGGATGCCGGTGCTGAGGATGCTCACCAGCGCGGACAGCCCGATGACGAGCAGCACGGTGTCCGTCCGGCCGTCGAGCCCCAGCGGTGCGAGCAGCGCGGCGACGTAGGTGTAGAGGACGTTGTGGGCGAGCACGAAGGTCGCCGTGACGGCCAGGACGACGGCCACGCCCGGCGTCCGCAGCACCTGCCGGACGGGTGTGCGGGCCCTGTCGGCCCGCCCGGGCAGGTCGGGGAGGACGAGCAGCATCCAGCCGGTCAGTGCCACGGCGATTGCGCTCATCAGCCCGAAGGTGACCCGCCAGCCCACCAGGTCGGCCAGCAGGGTGCCGGCGGGGACGCCCACCGACAGGGCGACCGTCGAGCCGGCCATGGCGACGGCCATCGCGCGTCCGCGCTGCTCCGGCCCGACGACGGCCCGGGCGTACCCGGCCAGCAGCGCCCAGAGCAGCCCGGCGACCAGGCCGGCCGCGAACCGGGCGGCCATGGTGAGCGGGTAGCTCGGCGAGACGGCGGTGACGGCGTTGGCCGCGGCGAAGCCGCCGACGGCGACCAGCAGCAGCGGTTTGCGCGGCAGGCGCCCGGCGGCGGCGGTCAGCGGGACGGCGGCGGCGATGGAGCCGACCGCGTAGAGCGTGACGGACTGCCCGGCGGCGGACTGGCCGACGCCGAGGTCGGCGCTCATCGCGGGCAGGACCCCGGCGGGCAGGGCCTCGGTCATGATCGTGACGAATCCGCCGGTGCTCATGGCGAGCAGCGCGGGCCAGGGCAGTCCCGGCGCGGGGGCCACCGGCCTTCCGGGGGCGCGGAGTTCAGGAGTGGGCATGGGGCCGATGGTCTATCGTTGACATCCGTGTCAAGGTCCAGCCGGGGTGGCGCCGGCCCGGGGTGAGGGTGGTCACACATGCGCATCGGCGAACTCGCCCGGCGGACGGAGACCACGCCGCGGCTGCTGCGCTACTACGAGCAGCAGGGGCTGCTCACTCCCCGCCGCGAGGCGAACGGCTACCGGGCGTACGACGAGTACCTCGTGGACCGGGTGCTGCAGATCCGCGGGCTGCTGGACGCGGGCCTGCCGACCCGGATCATCAAGCAGGTCCTGCCCTGCCTGGACACCCCGCGGACGATCCACTTCGCCGACGCCACACCGGAGATGCTCGCCACCCTGGAGTCCGAGACGGACCGGATGACCCGCCGGATCCTGTGCCTGACGCGCAACCGGGACGCCATCCGGGAGTACCTGGACGTGGTCAAGAGCCTCTCCTGACCCGGCTCCCGGTTCGGGTGCGTCCGGTTCTCGTGCCCGCGGGGCTTGACCCTGCCACGGGTGTCAGGGTCGGAGGCTGCCGTCATGACCCACACGACCGGCTCCGCGATCCACCGCACCGCCTTCGGCGACGGCACCCCGATCCGCCACACCGCCTTCGGCGACGGCACCCCGATCGTCCTGATCCACGGCTACACCGTCGACCACCGCGTCCTGCTCCCGCTCGAACCCGCCTTCGCCGACCGACCCGGCTGGCGGCGCCTCTACCTCGACCTCCCCGGCCACGGCGCCAGCCCCCGGCTGCCGGGCCCGACCTCGGCGGGCGCCCTGGCGGAGGCCGTCCACGGGTGGATCGAGGAGCGGGTCGGCCGACGGCCCTTCGCCGTGGTCGGGCAGTCCTTCGGCGGGCAACTGGCCCGGGCGGTGACCGCGCGGTTCGGCGAGCAGGTGCTGGGCTCGGCCCTGCTGGTGCCGGTGGTGCGCTGGGGCGCCGACCGGGCGCTGCCGCGGGAGACCGTGGTCGAGCGCGACGACGACCTCCTCGCCCGTCTCCCGGCCGCCGACCGCGAGCTGTTCCGGTACGTCATGGCGCGTCAGACCGACGCGGGGTGGGGGCTCTTCGAGCGCTACGTCCGGCCCGGGTGGGAGGCGCACGACCGGGCGGCGGCCGCCGAGCTCGAAGCCGACTTCCTGCTGCCGCACTGGCCGGAGCACGGGGCCGCACCACACCCCGGCCACCACCTGCTGGTCACCACCCGCCAGGACGCCCTGGTCGGCTGGCGCGACCAGCTCGCCCTGCTCGACCACTACCCCCGGATGGCCGCCGCCGTCCTCGACGGCGTCGGCCACAACCCCCAGGTCGAGGCCGCCGGATCCGTCCGCGCCCTGTTCGGCGACTGGCTCGACCGGCTCGAGCGCCCCTCGGCGTAGCCCTGCGCCCCCCGCCCCCGGAGGCGCCGACAACGCCGACAACGCCGACAACGCCGGCGGCCCCGGGAAGCCCCCGACAACGCCGGCGGCCCCGCGACCGGTCCGGGGGGTCGCCGCGCAGCGCCAGGATGTTGCGGACGCCCTGGTCGGCGTAGTGGCC
>NZ_JBSFWR010000189.1:0-6855 GCF_053594915.1 Kitasatospora sp. NPDC002543
ACCCCCGGTCGCCCCCCCCCCGGGCCCCCCGGTTGTGGGAAGTCGGCCCGGCCGACTTCCCACTCCCCCGCGCGAGGGACTGCTCGGCCCCGTGTCCGCACCGAGCGCCTCCAGGCCGTTCCCACTCCCCGCGCGAGGGACGGCGCACGGGCGTCAGGAGTTCGTGACGGCCCGGTCGGAGTCGCTGCGCAGCACGCAGAACTCGTTGCCCTCGGGGTCGGCGAGCACGGCCCACCCCGTGCCGTCGGGGTTGCGGTGGTCGCCGACGAGGGTGGCGCCGAGGCCGAGCAGCCGCTCCACCTCCCGGTCGCGCGAGGTCTCGGGCCGCAGGCAGAGGTGGACCCGGTTCTTGACCGTCTTCGCCTCGGGCACCTGGTTGAAGTACAGCACCGGCCCCTCCGCCGGCAGCACCTGGGTCTCCCGGTCCCCCGGCCGGCAGTCGGGGTCCAACGGCCGACCGGTCACACCACTCCAGAACCGCGCCAGCTCATAGGCGTCCGCACAGTCGATCGCCACGTTCTGCAACACCGAAACCATGGGCGCGAGTCTCCCCGATCCCCGCACCGGACGCCACCGGGTCGCGCCCGCTCCCCGCGCCGGAGGCCACCGGGTCGCGCCCGCTCCCCGCACCCCCGCCCGGGGCGGAACCGGCCCGGGCGGAGCGGGCCCGCTGATGCCCTGGCCTGCGGCGATACGGCCCGGGTGCGGGCCCTCACCGACGTGCCTACGGTGGAGGTAGTAGCCCAGAGCACACGGGAGGTTACGTGATGACTTCCGAGAAGAAGCCCGTCCGGCTCACGGCACGCACGGTCAGCGGCCACGTGGTCGCCCACGCACCGATCAGCGGCGACTTCGAGGCCACGCTGACCGACGCGGACGGCAAGCCGATCGTGGGGCGGCAGATCACCTTCTACAGCACCGCGAGCGGGCAGCGCGTCGGCTCCGCGACCACCGACCAGAGCGGGATCGCCAAGCTGAACTCCGGCTCCAAGATCCTCGACCCGGTCATCGTCGCCAGCACCCTCACCACCGGCTGCGAAGCCCGGTTCGAGGGCGACGACCAGTACCAGGCGGCGTCCGCCCACGCCGGCACGGCGGTCGGCGTGTAGTCGGCGCCCTTCGCCGATCCACATCCGAGGAGCGGGAAGCCGGCCGGGCCGACGTCCCGCTCCTCCCACGCGGCGCGACGGGCGCCGGGTCGGTCGACCGCACGGGTCCGGCCGACGGCGCCGACCGACGGCGCACACCGGCCATCGACCGGCGTCAACGTACGGTCCCAGGCGTCCTCGTGCTGCCATCGGAGCACTCGCACCACTCGGGCCGGCGGGCCCGCGCCCCGAGTCCCGCCCAACGCCCCCGGTCGGACTCCCCCCGCGCCACTCGACGCCCACCCCTCACCGGCCCCGGATCCTGGCGCGTTCCGGCGATGACGCCACCGCCTCTCCCCCGCGATCCTGGCCGGGCCCGTTTCCGACGTGGGAGGACGATCACCTTGAAGTCGAGGAAGTTCGGCGTGTTTCTCGGTGCGGCGGCCCTGGTGGCCCTGCCGATGGGAGGGGCGGCATCCGCCCACGAGGCGACCGGGAACGCTTTCCTGGGGTCGACACCGCTGGTGCAGAACGACCACAGCGGACGGTGTCTGGTCGCCCGGGGGTTCAGCGAGAGCAACGCCGTGCAGTTCGGCTGCGACTACACCGTGGGGACCTACTGGGCCGACCAGCACTGGACCTTCCTGGGACCGAACACGGACGACCTCCACCTGGTGAACGCCAACAGCGGTCTGTGCCTCGCCGTACGCGGCGGACTCAACGACGCCGTCGCCGTCCAGGCCCCCTGCGACTACAAGGTGGGTACGAACTGGCAGGACCAGCACTGGCAGGTCCGCTTCGACCCGAACGGCAATTTCCACTTCATGCTGGCCAACCACAACAGCGGGAAGTGCCTCGTCGTCCGGGGCTTCGACAACGACTCCCAGGCCGTCCAGTTCACCTGCGACAACGGCTTCCAGGACCAGTGGTGGCACCAGGCCTGAGCCGCTGACGGCGGGCCCGGCGGGGCGACGGCTGATGGCCCGTCACATCGATTTACAGTGAAGACCGTGACCGACCCGCGCCCCACCTCGGCCTTCCACTCCGCCAACGCCGACCCGGCCGTCACCGACCGGCTGGTCACCGCGCTGGACGCCCAGGCCGCCGTCCCCGGAGTACGGCGGCTGCGCGCATGGGCGCACACCCGGCTCGGCGCGCGCCCCGGGGAGCAGGCACTGGACGTCGGCGCGGGCACCGGTTCGGAGACCCAGGTGCTCGCGACGGCGGTCGGCACCTGGGGCGCCGCCGTCGGCATCGAGCCCCACCCCGGGCTGCGGGCCGTCGCCCGACGCCGCGCCACCGAGGCCGGCAGCCCGGCCCGCTTCCTGGACGGCGACGCCCTCGCCCTGCCGCTGCCCGACGGCGAGTCGGACGTGGTGTGGTGCGAGCGCGTCCTCCAGCACCTCACCGATCCGGCGGGGGCCGTCGCCGAGATGGCCCGGGTCCTGCGCCCGGGCGGCCGGGTCGCGCTGCTGGACACCGACTGGTCCACCTTCGTGCTCCACCCCGTCGCCCCGGAGGTCCGGCCCGCGCTGGCCACCGTCGTCCGGGCCACCGCCGCGACCCCGGACGCCGGACGCAACCTCGCGGGCTGGCTGGTCGGGGCCGGGCTGACCGTCGACCACCTCGACGCCGACGTCCTCCTGCACGACTCCCACGCGATCAGCCGCCCGATCGTCCGCGGCATCGGTGCGGCGGCCCTCGGACAGGGCCTGATCACCGCGGAGCAGCGCGACCGGCTCCACGCCGACCTCGACGCGGCCGCCGGGCACGGGACGTTCCACCTGGCGGTGACGGTCTTCGCCGCGATCGCCCACCGGCCGCGCTGACCGGGCCCGCCGGTCGGGGCGCACCGGCCTGGAGCGCACCGGCCCGACCGACAGGCCCGGTGCGCACCGGCCCGGTGTGCCCTCAGAGCCGGTGCAGCGCCACCTCGCAGAGCCGGCAGCGCTGCTGCTCCAGCTCGGGCGGGTACCACGGCTCGCCCGGCCGGGACGGGCGGTAGTGGGCGTGCTCCATCGGGGCGGTGTCCAGCCCGCAGAGGGTCCGTGCCTGCGGGTCCTCCGGGACGTCCGGATCCTGGCCGGCGGCGTGCACCGCGACCACGCCGGGCCCGACGCCCTCGGCACCGAGGGCCTGGTCCGGGCCCAGTTCGAAGAGGACGACGATCGAAGCCACGGTCCCACCGTGGCGGGCGGCGGTCACCCGCGCATTTCGATCTTCACCCGGCCGGGCCCCGGGCCGGGAGCCCGGATTTCCTTGTCACGAACCTGCCGAATCGGCGGTCGCGTACCCCAGGATGACAACGCACACCTCGAACAGCCGCACATCGGAACACCGGACGAACCCGACCCCGAGGAGCCGCACCATGGGCACAGCACGCCGTGATCTTCTCAAGTGGGGCGCGGGAATCGGCGCCGCCGCCGCCCTCGGCGGCCTCGCCCTGCCGGGCACCGCCCTGGCAGCCACCGGCGCCACCACCCCGCTCGGCCTGCCGACCGACGGCTGGATGGGCCGCCTCGACGGCAACCTGTCCCTGCTCGACCTCACCGTCCCCGGCACCCACGACTCCTGCTGCCAGAACCCCGCCTACGGCACCGAGTGGTCCCACACCCAGAACTGGGGCCTCCCCCAGCAGTTGGCCGAAGGCGTCCGTTTCCTCGACATCCGCTGCAACGGCCTCCAGGGCGCGCCCGACGAACTCGGGATCTACCACTCCGACGCCTACCAGCACATCCGCCTCCAGGACGTGCTCGACCAGTGCCGGACCTTCCTCGGGTCGCACCCCGGCGAGACCGTCCTGATGCGCCTGCGCAACGAGCGCGCCGGCGGCCAGTCGCTCGACGACACCGAGTTCATGCGGCGGATCAACCACTACCTCGACGGGCTCGGCTACCGCGGCCTGTTCCACTTCCACGGGTGGCCGACCCTCGCCACCGCCCGGGGGAAGGTCGTCCTGATCGCCGACTTCGCCAACCCGTGGGGCCTGATCGACTGGTCCAGCGGCCAGAACGACTACTTCGACACCCAGGACCTCTGGCAGACCGACGGCCTCGACCCCCTCGGAACGAAGGGGCAGCGCATCACCGCCCAGTTCGACAAGGCCTTCGGCAATCCGAGCTACCCGAAGATGTTCGTCAACTTCCTCTCGTACGCCGGAGGTTACTGGCCGAAGACCAGCTCGCAGGCCCTGATGGACCGCACGGTCTACCCGTACCTGAGCGCCCGCACCCAGCAGCGCGCCCGGTTCGGCATCGTGCCGATGGACTTCCCCGACTTCCACGTCAACGTGCTGCGGATGCTGATCGACAAGAACGCCGTGTAGGACGGCGGCGCACCGCGAACGGCGGCACCCCGCCCGGCCCGCGCCCGATCCCGGCCCGGCCCGGTCCGGCCCGCCTCCGCATCGTCCCGGGGATGTAAACCCCCGGGCCGATGCGGGGTGACGGATCATCAATCCGTGGGCCGATGACCGCCCCACGCGCCGCGTGACAGCGTTTCGCGCATGGACACCACGCCGACCGCCCGCCCCTCCGGACCGACCCGCCGCCGCGTGCTGGGCGCCGCCATCGCCCTGGGTGCCGCCGCCCCACTGGGCCTCGCCGGCACCGCCTCGGCCGCCCCCGTTCCCAGCGCCCCCACCCCCTCCGCCGACGGCACCGGCACCCCCGCGCGGCTCACCCTGCCCGCCCCCACCGGCCCCTTCCCGGTGGGCATGGTGCCGCTGCACCTGCGCGACGAGTCCCGGCTCGACCCGAACGCCCGGCCCGGAAAGTTCCGCGAGCTGATGGCCACCGTCTGGTACCCGGCCCGCGCCGCGGACGCGGACGCGTACCCGCTCGCCCCCTGGATGCCCGACGGCGCCCTGCAGGCCCTCCTCGACGACACCGGCTTCCCGCTCCCCCTCTCTCTCGCCCCGCTCACCGCCGGCCACCAGGGCGCGCCCGTCCACCGGGCCGGCCGGCCGCTGCCCGTCGTCGTCTACTCGCACGGCGCGGGCAGCCACCGCGCCGACCGCACCATCGTGGTCCAGGAGTTGGCCAGCCACGGCTTCGCCGTCGTCACCGTCGACCACACCCACGACGGGTTCACCGAGTTCCCCGACGGCACCGTCGTCACCCGGGACGGCGTCGCCCCGGGGCTGGCCCCGAAGGACTACGCCGCCGACCTGCTCTTCCTCCTCGACCGCGTCGTCGACCTCGCCAACGGCCGCAACCCCGACGTCGACGGCCGCCCCCTGCCGCCCGGCCTCCTCGGCGGCCTGGACGCCCGGAACATCGGCGCCTTCGGCTGGTCCAAGGGCGGCACCGCCGTCGGCCTCGCCATGGTCGCCGACCAGCGCATCCGCGCCGGGCTCACCCTGGACGGGCGGATGGAGTCGAACCCCGCCATCACCACCGACATCGACCGGCCGTTCATGATGATGACCGCCAACTACAACCGGGCCACCAGCCCGTTCATCCGGACCTTCTGGGGCCACCTGCGCGGCTGGCGCCTCGACGTCCAGGCCACCGGAGCCATCCACGGCTCGTACGGCGACAACATGACGCTGATCCCGCAGGCGGGCAAGCTGCTCGGCATGACCGAGCAGGAGATCCAGTCCCAGGTCGGCACCCTCGACCCGCAGCGCGGCGTCCTCATCCAACAGGCCTACCCGCTGGCCTTCTTCGACCTCCACCTGCGGGGCCGCCACCACGGCAACCTCCTCGACGGCCCGTCCAAGGCCTTCCCCGAGGTCGTCTACCACCCGTGAGCCCCGGAACGGGCGGGCGGCCGCCACGGGGGTACGGCCGCCCGAACGCCGGGAGCGCCCCACCCGACGAACGGATGGGGCGCTCCCGGGACGGGCTCACTCGGGCCGTAGCCTTACGCCCTCACAAAGGAGCGCTCCGCATCCCCCCGCGGCTGGGCACCCAGAGCGAACGTCTTCCCCTTCCGTCCTTCCTGCAAATAGATCTGACAGTCCTGCCCACGCTCGTAGTTCCGCAGGGTCACGAAGACCCCGGAGCCCGCGTCGTCGACGCTCCCGGTCTTCCAGCTCCCCTGGTACTCGCCGAGTGGGCCGGGGCTCGCCACAGGCTCCTTCCGGCAGAAGTAGCCGTCGAGCCGCACCTCCCCGAGCGTCCCGTCCTCCCGCAGCTCGATCACCTCGTCCCGCGCGACCCAGCGGCCCACGTAGTCCTTCGTCTCCGACCCACCGGGCCTGAGCTTCAGGTAGCCGGTCACGCCGACGATCAAGAGGAGGCCCGCCAGCAGGACCATCCCCTCCCGCGACTTCAGAAAGTCCCGCACAGCCATGGCTCCTGATTCCTCACAACGACCGGGGACCGAACCGACCCTTCGGCCGGCCCGGTCCCGTGAACCCCATATTCCGATGTTCATCACTCCGGCAGGAAGTCGCCCCTGCGAGCGTAGTCGCCGTTCCGCATGTCCAACCGGACGGTTTCCAGGATGAACTGCAAGCTCGGCGGGGACGACAGAGAACTCAGGAACCGCCATGCGAACCGGACAGGGCTGCTGAGTTGAGTAGTTGACGACGCGATTGGCAAAAGGGCTCGCTGACCAACTCTGTGCACGGTCTTCGTAGCGCCAGTTCCCGGCCAAGCCAAGCCCGGCATTCGCTCTGACGATCTCGGGTTCCGACCACCCAGGTGTCACGTCGTCGGCGCTCCAGATGGATCATCAGACACCAGTGGCGGGGCGGTGCGCCCTGCGCCCGCTCGGCGGCCGCTTCCCGCAGCGGCCGGACGGCTTCCTCGACTACGCC
>NZ_JBSFWR010000190.1:0-6721 GCF_053594915.1 Kitasatospora sp. NPDC002543
ACAACCGCTCACCCGCAGGCGACTTGACCTGCCCCACCCTCGCCACACCACGACCAACGAGGCATGGACCACAAAGTCACCGGCATTGGCCCTAGCCCCCGACGGTCCCCACTGCCTGCACCGCGTGCTCCCGGGCGTGCAGGTGGGTGAGCCGGGGCAGGGCGTACAGCGCCGCGTGGGCGGTCACCTCGCCGGTGGGGGAGGTGACCGCCCCGGTGTCGGTGAGCGCCTCCAGGATGCGCAGGGCGAGCCGCTCGGGCCGGCCGAGGGCGGCGGCGGCCTCCGGGAGGGTGAAGAGCAGGGCGAGCGGCAGGGCGGCGAGCCGGGCCAGGGCCAGCCGGCCCTGGTCGGTGAGGTCGTGCCAGCCGGAGTCCAGCCGGGCGCGGACGGTGACGTCCCCGGCGACCAGCTCGTCCAGGGCGCCCGCCGGGTCCTCCAGCCGGGCCGCGTACTCGGCGAGCGGGAGGTGGCGCAGCACGGCCAGCCGGGTGCCCGCGACCCGTACGGCGAGCGGCAGCAGCCCGCAGGCGGCGACGATCCGGGCGGCGGCCGCGCGGTCGGCGCCGGTCCGGCCGGTGCCGACGATGCGGCCGAGCAGGTCCAGGGCCTCGGCGGGGGCGAACGGCGGGACGGCGATGCGGCGTACCGAGGCGAGGCCGGCCAGTTGGCTGCGGGAGGTGACCAGCACGGCGCTCGGGCCGAAGCCCGGCAGCAGTTCGCGGACAACGGCCTCGCCGGGGGCGTCGTCCAGGATGAGCAGCAGCCGGCGCCCGGCGAGCGAGGCCCGCCAGAGCGCGGCGGCCTGCGCCGGGTCGCCGTGGCCGGGGCCGGGGCCGGGGCCGTGGCCGGGCCGAACGGTCCCTGGGGGAGGCGAAGTCGGGGCGCCCGGGCGGCCGGTGAGGGCGGCGAGTTCGGCGAGCACCTCGGGCAGCGGGCGGGCGGCGCCGTCCTCGGTGCGCAGCCGGACCAGCACCCGGCCGTCCGGGAAGCGGTCGGCGAGCAGGTGGCCGGCGTGCACGGCGAGTGCGGTCTTGCCGCTGCCGGCCGGGCCGGAGAGCACCGCCACGCGTCTGCCTCCGTCGCCCAACTCCTCGACGAGGTCGCGCAGTTCGTCGGATCTGCCGGTGAAGTCGGCGGTGTCGGCGGGCAGCAGGGCGCCGGGCGGGGGAGTGCCGCGCTCCGAACGGGCGGCGGTGGTCCGGGAGCGGCCGCGGGCGAGCAGCTCGCGGTAGCGGGCGGTCAGTGCCGGGCTCGGCTCCAGGCCCAACTCCCTTGCTAGCAGTTGCCGGTGGGTGTCGTAGACGGCGAGCGCCTCGGCCTGGCGGCCGGAGAGGTGGAGGGCGTTCATCCGGGCGGCCTGGAGGCGTTCGCGCAGCGGGTGGCGTTCGGCGAGCTCGGCCAGGTCCTCGGCCACGGCGCCGGCGTTGCCGAGCTCCAACTCGGTCTCCGCCCAGTCCTCGTGGACGCCCAGGCAGCGGGCCTCCAGCCGGTCGGCCTCGGCCTGGACGGCGGGGGAGCAGCGCAGGTCGGCGAGCGGCGGGCCCTGCCAGAGGTCGAGGGCCTGGCGCAGCAGCCGGGCGGCGGGGGCGAGCGCTCCGCCGTCGGCGGCGGCCCGGCCGGCCCGGGCGAGGGCGCGGAAGCGGAGCAGGTCCAGTTCGGGCTCGGCGGCCCGCAGCTGGTAGCCGGCGGCCGAGTGCACCAGCCGGTCGGGTCCGTCCTCGCGGCCGAGCAGGGTGCGCAGGGTGCAGATGTACACCTGGAGGTTCTTCCGGGCGGTGCGCGGCGGCTCCTCGGGCCAGACCGCGTCGGTGAGCAGGTCGACCGGCACGGCGGTGTTGGCCCGGCTCAGCAGGACGGCCAGGACCAGCCGCTGCTTCAGCGGTCCGAGGGCCAGGGGGCGGCCGCCGGCCTCGCCGGCCAGGGGGCCGAGGACGGCGAAGCGCAGCCGGGCGGGGGCGACGGGCTGGGCCAGGGGCATCGGCGTACCTCCGGGGCGTGGGCGGCGGCAGTGCGGCGGTGCGGCACTTCGGCCGTGGCCGGGGCGTCGGCCACGGCGGGAACGGCGGGAACGGCGGAGCGGCGGAACGGTGGAGCGGTGCGGCGTGGGCGCAGGCTACTTGACGGCCGATCGGCGCTGAAGGGCACGGAATCGACCGGGTCCGGTCACGCCGGGCACCCGACCGGGGCGTCGGCGGACGCGGCGGAGGGTGCCCTTCGTACGGCCGTGCGGGCGGCGTCCCGGCAGGTCGGGCGCGGTGCCCGGGGCCCGGCCGGAGCGGGCGGGCGGGCGCTTCGCGGGGCGCCGTCCGGCCGGGGGACGGGCCGGCGGGGAGGGGCGCGTTCCGGCGGTTCTCGACCGGGGCTCCGCGCCGTGGCGAGCGCGGCCCGAGCGGTCGGCGCGCACGGCGGACGAACGGCCGGTGCGCGGCGCGGACGGTCGGCGCACGGCGGACGAGCGGCCGGTGCGCGGTGCGGGCGGCCGCCCGACGACCGGTCAGGAGGTCCCGGGTGCGCGGTCGGGAGGTCCCGGTCGGGGCCCGGGAACTCGGGCCCAGCGGCCCCGGGCCGGCGGGCCGAAGGGCCCTGGGGTGCGGAGGCGCCCTGTTCGGATCATGGATCGCCATCCATTCGCACGACGTTCCGAAGGAAGTGCGTCCTTGAGCGCCACCCAGGCACAGGGCGACCCCACCTCACCGCCGACGGCCCTCCCCCCGGGGGCGGCCAGGCCCAGGAGGCCCGGTTCGGCCCTGGTCAGAATGCTGACCACCACCGACCACAAGACGATCGGCACCATGTACCTGGTGTCGTCGTTCGCGTTCTTCCTGATCGGCGGCATCCTCGCCCTGGTCATGCGCGCCGAACTCGCCCGGCCCGGAACGCAGATCCTCTCCAACGAGCAGTTCAACCAGGCCTTCACCATGCACGGTTCGGTGATGCTGCTGCTCTTCGCCATGCCGCTGTTCACCGGCTTCGCCAACTGGATCATGCCGCTCCAGCTCGGCGCGCCGGACGTCGCGTTCCCGCGCCTGAACATGCTGTCCTACTGGCTGTTCATGTTCGGCTCGCTGATCGCCGCGGCCGGCTTCGCGACCCCGCAGGGCGCCGCCGACTTCGGCTGGTTCCTCTACGCGCCGCTGTCCGACGCGATCCACTCGCCCGGTGTCGGCGCCGACATGTGGATCATGGGCGTGACGCTGTCCGGCTTCGGCAGCATCTTCGGCGCGGTCAACTTCATCACCACCATCATCTGCATGCGCGCACCCGGAATGACCATGTTCCGGATGTCCATCTTCTGCTGGAACGTCCTGCTCACCTCGCTGCTGGTGCTGCTGGTCTTCCCGGTGCTGGCCGCCGCGCTGCTGGCGCTGGAGTGCGACCGCAAGTTCGGCTCGCACGTCTTCGACCCGGCCAACGGCGGGGCGATGCTCTGGCAGCACCTGTTCTGGTTCTTCGGCCATCCCGAGGTGTACATCCTGGCGCTGCCGTTCTTCGGCATCGTCTCCGAGGTCATCCCGGTGTTCAGCCGCAAGCCGATGTTCGGTTACTCCGGCCTGATCGCGGCCACCATCGCGATCGCCGGCCTCTCCGTGACGGTGTGGGCGCACCACATGTACGTCACAGGGCAGGTCCTGTTGCCGTTCTTCTCCTTCATGACCTTCCTGATCGCCGTCCCGACCGGGGTGAAGTTCTTCAACTGGGTCGGCACCATGTGGAAGGGCTCACTGAGCTTCGAGACCCCGATGCTCTGGACGGTCGGCTTCCTGGTCACCTTCCTGTTCGGCGGCCTGACCGGCGTGCTGCTGGCGGCCCCGCCGATCGACTTCCACGTCTCCGACTCCTACTTCGTGGTCGCGCACTTCCACTACACGCTGTTCGGCACGGTGGTCTACGCGATGTTCGCCGGCTTCCACTTCTGGTGGCCGAAGATGACCGGCAAGAAGCTCGACGAGCGGCTCGGCCGGATCACCTTCTGGACGCTGACCGTCGGTTTCCACGCGACCTTCCTGGTCCAGCACTGGCTCGGCGCCCAGGGCATGCCCCGCCGCTACGCCGACTACCTGGCCGCGGACGGCTTCACCACCCTGAACACCGTCTCCACCATCGGCTCGTTCCTGCTCGGCCTGTCGATCCTGCCGTTCCTCTACAACGTCTGGAAGACCGCCAAGTACGGCGAGAGGGTCACCGAGGACGACCCGTGGGGCTGGGGCCGCTCGCTGGAGTGGGCGACCTCCTGCCCGCCGCCGCGGCACAACTTCGTCAAGCTGCCGCGGATCCGCTCCGAATCCCCGGCCTTCGACCTCCACCACCCGGACATCGCGGCCCGGGACGTCCTGGTGCACAGCGGCAAGCCCGCCACGCACCTGGGCGACGTGGAACCGGCGAAGTACGACCGGCCGCTGAGCCGGTCGGACCGGGCGTCCGCCGCGGCCCTCGCCGCCAAGAGCCCGTCCGCCGGGCCCACCGAGGGCTGACCACCCCGTGAACGCCGTCCCCGCCCGCGTCGCTGCCCCCGGGCGGGCGGGGACGGCTCCTCCGCCCCGAACTCCCCTCCCCCTCCCACCCCTTCGTGACCAGGAAGGCCGGGTCGTGAACCACACCGTTCTCGCCATCGGCACCGCCGCCCTCACCGCGAGCGGCTGTGTCTGGTACCTGCCCGCCATCGCCGACCTCCAGGCCGGCGCCGACCGGCCCCGCTCCACCCGCACGGCCGCCGCGGCCTGCGTGCTGTGGTGGGCCGGGCTCGCACTCGCGGGCGGGCTGCTGCTCGTCCTGACGGACTGGCGGCCCGCCGCCCAGGTCGCGCTCGCCGGACTGGTCGGCGGCACGGCGCTGCGGCTGCGGGCCCTGTGGGACCGCCGCCGGGAGGTGCGGGAGACCGCGGCCCGCTGGGCCGCCCTGGACGCCGGGCCCGCCCCGCGCTCCGACCGGCGGCCGGCCCCGGCCCTGGCCGGGTGGCTGGTGGTGGGCGCGGCCGTCGCCTCGCTCGGCGCGGCGGCCATCCTGCTGTCGGGCGGCGGCGAGGTCGTGCCCCGGGTGGCGCTGGCGGCGGTCAGCGGCGCGGGCGTCGCGCTCGCCTTCCTGCTGATGGGGCTGGGGAGCGTCCGGCGGCAGGGGCGCTGAGGCGCCCCGACGGGCCGTGGCGGGTGGCGGGTCCAGTGGCCCGGTCCCAATGGGGCCGTTGGGCCCTGGGCCCGCGGCCGTTCCCGGGGGATGATGCCCTGGGCCCCGCTGGGAGTGTGCGGGGGTTGACGAAGGTGGAGCCGCGAGATGGCGACCAAGACGGAGGGTGCCGAGGCCTCGGCACCGGTCCGGGTGTTCCTGCTGGACGACCACGAGGTGGTGCGCCGCGGGGTGCACGACCTGCTGGACGGCGAGCCGGACCTGGAGGTGGTCGGGGAGGCGGCGACGGCCGAGCAGGCGCTCGTCCGGGTGCCCGCGCTGCGGCCCGACGTGGCCGTGCTGGACGTCCGGCTGGGCGACGGCGACGGCGTCTCGGTCTGCCGTGAGCTGCGCTCCCGGATGCCCGGGCTGGCCTGCCTGATGCTGACCTCCTTCGACGACGAGGAGGCGCTGCTGGACGCCGTCATGGCGGGCGCCGCCGGCTACGTGCTCAAGCAGATCAGCGGGACCGACCTGGTCGCCGCCGTCCGCACCGTCGCCTCCGGGCGCTCGATGCTCGACCCCGGCGCCGCGACCCGCCTGCTGAACCGGCTGCGCAGCGACGCCGAGCCCGCCCAGCCCGTCACCACCGGGCCGGGGCTGACCGCGCGCGAGCAGGAGGTCCTCGAACTGATCGGCGAGGGCCTGACCAACCGGCAGATCGGCGAGCGGCTGTACCTCGCCGAGAAGACCGTCAAGAACCACGTGTCGCGGCTGCTCGCCAAGCTCGGCGTCGAGCGGCGGGTGCAGGCCGCCCTGATCGCCACCGAACTGCGCCAGTCCGCCGCCGCGCAGTCCTCGACGCCGCGCTCCGGCCGGTTCTGAGCCGGCGGGCCTGAAGCGGGCCCGAGCCGGCGGGTTCCGCAGATGGGTTCCGTCGGCGGGCCCCGTGCCGCCGGTCCGGGGCCGGGATGCCCGTCCGTGCGTATTCGTGGCCATTCGTGGCCGAACGGGCCGTGGGCCCGGGGCCGACGGTCCGCCGGTCAGGGGCCCTCGCCGGGCCCCGCCGGGACCATCGGCCCTCGCGGCCCGGCCCGGGCCCGGGCGAGCATCGCTCGCATGAACCGTGACCACGTCCCGTCCCCCCGGCCCGTCCCCGACGGGCGCCCCGACCTTCCCGGACTCCGTGAACTCGACCGCAAGCGCTCGCTGGAGCTGCTGGCCCGGGCCGAGGTCGGCCGGGTGGTCTACACCGTCGACGCCCTCCCGGCCGTCCTGCCGGTGCCGTTCCGACTGGCCTCCGGCGGCGTGCTGGTCTCGGCCCCGGCCGGCTCCGAACTGGCCCGGGCGGTGGACGGCGCGGTGATCGCCTTCGAGGCCGACGAGGTGGACGGCCGGGACGGCTCCGGTTGGTTCGTCACCGTCCTCGGCCGCGCCCAGGTCCGTCCGGCCGCCCGGGCGGCGGGCCCGGGCGGCACGGTCCGCATCCGGATCCGTCCGGAGCTGGTCATCGGCCGCTGCCTGGTCTAGGGCGTGTCTGACAATTCCCGCCGGGCGTGCGACGCCGGGGCACGCACCTCGCCGCGTTGTCGTCGGTCGCCAATGGCCCCCAGCCTCCGGC
>NZ_JBSFWR010000191.1:0-6529 GCF_053594915.1 Kitasatospora sp. NPDC002543
GCCCCGGGTCTGAGCCCGGGGCAGCGGCACGACGGTGGCGCCCACCGAACGGCTCCCGGGCGGGCGAGGGCGGCCGGTCAGGGGTGGCGGAGGGCCTCGGTCAGGCGGTGGGCGGCCTCGACGACGGCCTGGGAGAGGGTGGCGCCGGGGTGGCGGGTGAGGCGTTCGATCGGGCCGGAGACCGAGACGGCCGCCACCACCCGGTTGGACTGGCCGCGCACGGGCGCGGAGACGGAGGCCACCCCGAGCTCCCGCTCGCCGACGGACTGGGCCCAGCCGCGCCGCCGTACGCCACTCAGGGCGGTGGCCGTGAAGCGGGCGCCCTGCAGACCGCGGTGGAGCCGCTCGGGCTCCT
The DNA here is from genome assembly GCF_053594915.1 of Kitasatospora sp. NPDC002543. Classification (NCBI taxonomy): domain Bacteria; kingdom Bacillati; phylum Actinomycetota; class Actinomycetes; order Kitasatosporales; family Streptomycetaceae; genus Kitasatospora; species Kitasatospora sp. NPDC002543. The sequence continues at coordinate 356 of NZ_JBSFWR010000191.1, forward strand.
CCCAGGCGAGCAGGACCTGGGCGGCGGAGCCGACCTTCATGGGGAGGGTGACGCCCACCGGGACGGTGTCGCGCAGGCCGGAGAGGCGCTCCGCGGAGGCCACGCAGATCCGGACCTCGCCCTGCCGCCGGTAGAGCTGGGCGCTCTCGCCGGTGAGGTCGCGCAGCTGGGTGAGGACCGAGCCGGCCGCGGCCAGCAGCCGGTCCTCTCCGGCGGCCGACGAGAGCTCGCCGAGCCGGGGGCCGAGCATGAACCGGCCCTGCATGTCCCGGCTGACCAGGCGGTGGTGTTCCATCGCGACGGCCAGCCGGTGGGCGGTGGGCCGCGCCATGCCGGTGGCGGCGACGAGGCCGCCCAGGGTGGCGGGGCCTGCCTCCAGGATGCCGAGGATCGAGGTGATCTTGTCGAGCACGCCGACGCCGCTCGTGTTCTCCATGGGTGGGGTACTCCAGTCTCAATGCCCGGGAGCAGCGGGTGGGCGCTGCTCACGGCGGCTCCTGGCGGGGAACCGGGGGTGGTCAGCGAGGACGGGCCGGAGAAGTCGGCCGATTGCCTGCGCCGGGCACGAGACGGGTACGCGAAAGCGCCGGGGCGGGAAGCGCCCGGGCAAAGGACAGCACAGAGAGCACCGTGTCTCCTCATCTTTCCCGCGCCACATTGGCGACAGGCCGGAGTTGGCACTGACCCCGGACGGCACGGCGCGTACTTCGGACGCCGGGTCGAACGGGGAGTTGCCGGGGCTTCGTAGGGCCGGTCCCTCCACCCCTCTGGATGATTCGCCAGGAACGATACAAGACTCCCCGGGCCGTTCGGCAAGCCCCCCCGCCTTCGGCCGTCGCCGCACGGGGTCACCCGGGGTCCCCCGGGGTGGCGCGGGGCGGTGCGGGGCCCGCGCCGGCCCCGCTCAGCGGTGGCACCCGGACGGCCGGGCCCCGCCGGTCAGCCGCCCTGATCAGCCCTCCTTCACGACCCTTCCGACGCACAGCGCCCAGATCACCAGGACGTCGATCGCGATCAGGACGACGGCCCACGCCGGGTAGTAGGGCAGCCACAGGAAGTTGGCGATCACTCCCAGCGCGGCGACGACGACACCGACCGCCCGGGCCCACACCGCGCCGCTGAAGACCGCGATGCCCGTCACCACGATGAAGGCCCCGAGGATGACGTGGATCCATCCCCACCCCGCGGTGTCCATCGAGTACACGTAGTTGCGGGTGACGACGACCAGGTCGTCCTTGGCGATGGCGGAGATCCCCTCGGTGATCGCCATCAGACCGCCGGTGATCAGCATGACCCCCGCGAAGATGGTCCATCCGGACGCGTAGGGGTGCCGTTGGGGCTGGCGGATCTGGCTGCTGCCGACTCCGCTGACGCTGCTGGTCATGTCAGTGACTCCTTCGGTGGCGACCGCCTCACGGGCAGCGGGAGGCGGGGGGACGGGCTCGCATGGCGACCGCCTGGGAGGCTCGGCGCACGGAGGGCCCCGGAACGGAAGTCCTACGTTCACGGTAGGTCCGGATGCCCGTCCTGTCGTGGGACGGCGGACCGGCCCCGCCCCGGCACGGCGTCCCGCCCCCAACCGCGCCCCGAGCCCGCCCGAGCGCGCCCGAGCCCGCCCGGACCTTCCGGACCGGCCCGCCGCTTGACCTTGCCACCGTGTCAAGCCCTTCACTGTGGCCCAGGAGGTGGTCCCGATGACCAGGCCGGAAGAGGACACGAACACCCTGCGGGCACTGCGGGGGCTGGCACACGAGGACGCGTCGGTGCGCCTGCGGGCGGCACTCGCCGTCGGCACGCACCCGCACCCGGGGCTCGTCGGCGGACTCGTCGAGCGGTGCGCGGTCGAGCCCGAGTTCCCGGTGCGCGAGATGCTCACCTGGGCGCTCACCCGGCACGACGCCGAGGAGACGCTCCCGCTGCTGCTCGACGAGGTCCGAGCGGAGCGTGCCCAGGCCCGCAGCCAGGCCCTGCACACCCTGTCCAAGATCGGGGACCGGCGGGCCTGGCCCGCGATCACGCCCGCGCTGCTCGCCGACGCCGACGAGGAGGTGGCCCGCAGCGCCTGGCGGGCCGCGGTCGTGCTGGTGCCCGAGGGTGAGGAGCCCGCGTTGGCCGTAGTCTTGGCGGCCCAGCTCGGACGCGGCGGACCCGGGACGCAGCTGAGCCTCAGCCGGGCACTGATCGCGCTCGGGGAGGCGGTGCTGCCCCTGCTGGGCGCCGCGGCGACGGCCCCGGACCCCCGGGTCCGCACCCACGCGCTCGCCACCGAGCGGCTGTGGCGCGACCCGGACGCCGGATTCGAGTCCGCGATCGAGGAGGCGAAGCGTGCGGCGGTCTTCGGCGAGGGCCGCCAGGAGGGACGGTAGGCAGTGCTGATCGGCGACGTCGCGCGGCGGTCCGGGGTCAGTGCCCGCATGCTCAGGCACTACGAGTCGCTCGGACTGGTGCGGCCGACGGGGCGTACCGGCTCCGGCTACCGCCGGTACTCCGACGAGGACATCCGGCGGATCTTCCACATCGAGAGCCTGCGCTCACTGGGCCTGTCGCTGCGCGACGTCGGACGGGCGCTCGACGATCCAGGCTTCGCCCCCGCCGACCTCGTCGACGACCTGATCCAGCGCACCCGCGAACGCATCGCCGCGGAGACCGAGCTGCTCACCCGGCTGCGGCGGATCGACGCCGCGGAGCCGGCCGGCTGGGAGGAGGTCCTCCAGGTCGTCGCGCTGCTCCAGGCCCTGGAGTCCAAGAGCCCGGGGGCGCGGCAGCGCGCCGCCCTGTCCGCGGGCGACGCGGTGCTGTCCGCCGGCGAGGACGTGGCGGTGCCGGTGGAGGCCCTGGTCGAGGCCGTGCTGGGCGAGTCGGACCCGATCGTCGCCGGCGCCCTCCGGTGGGCGCTGGAACGGTCCGGCGGGGACGCGACGGCGCTGCTGGCGGAGGGCCTGCGCTCGCCCGCGGCCGAGGTGCGCGAACGGGCCGTCCGCTCCCTCGCCGAACTGCCGGAGGACGCGGCGACCGCCCTGTTGCGGGACGCCCTCGCGCACCCCGACGCCGTGGTCCGCCGGTACGCGGCCCTGGCGCTCGGGGCCCGCGGGGTGGCCGAGGCGGTCCCGACGCTCATCGGCATGATCGTCGAGGCGGTGAACGACGCCGACGCGGCCGACGCCCTCGGCACGCTGGCCCGCGACCCCGCGCTGGCGGACCGGATCGCCGCCGGACTCGTCGACCGCCTCGCCCACGGCGCGGTCGGTCCGGACGCACGCCGGCGGCTGGCCCAGGCGCTCGCGGACGTCCCCGGCGGCACGACGTCCCGCGCCCTCGAAGCGCTCACCCGGGACGAGGACCGTGCGGTCGCGCTGACCGCGACGTACATTCTCAAGCTGCGCACCCCGCGATAGGCCGCGGGGGCGGGAACGGGGGTGGGCGTGACACGGGCCGGACGGTTCCGTCGGCAGCGGCGGCTGTTCCTCTCGGTGGCGGTCGACACGTTCGGCTCCGGCGTCTTCCTGCCGCTGTCGCTGCTGTTCTTCGTCACCGTCCGGCACTTCCCGGCCGCCGCCGCGGGAACCGCCGTGACGGCCGGGTCGCTCGCCTCCTTCGCCGTCGTACCGCTGTGCGGACGGCTCGTCCAGGCCCTGGGGCCCAAGTCCTGCCTGCTCGTCAGCAACCTGCTGACCGCGCTCGGGTACGGCCTGTTCTTCGCCGCCGGGAACCTGGCCGCCGTCGCGGGCGCCACCTTCCTCGTGACGGCCGCCGACCGGCTCTACGGCGCCGCCTGGCCCACCCTGGTCGCCCGGTTCGCGAAGCCGGAGGAACTCACCGAGTGGTTCTCCGCCGTCACCGTGCTCAAGACCACCTCGCTGGGGGTCGGCACCCTGGGGGCGACCGCCCTGATGGCGCTCGCCGGCGGCCACGGCCTGCTGCTCGCGCTCGCCCTCAACAGCGCGAGCTCCCTCCTCGCGGCCGCCCTCCTGCTCGGGGTCACCGTGCCGGCCGCGGACCGGCCCGGGCCGCGGGAGAGGAGGTCAGACACCCGGGCGGCGCTCGCCGACCGCCCCTTCCTGTCCCTGGTCGCCTCCCAGACGCTGTTGTCGGCGGCCTGGCTGGTCCCGACCGTCGCCTTCCCGATCTACCTCGTGGAGACCCTCCACCAGCCCGCCTACTGGCCGACCGTCGTGGTCGCCGTCCGCTACGCCACCGCCACCACCCTGCAGATGCGGATCAGCCGCCGGGTGTCCGGCTGGACCCGCTCACGGGTCCTGCGCCTGGCCATCGGCGCGGCAGCCGCCGCCATCGCCCTGACCGCCACGATCTCCACCGCCCCGCACGCCCTCCAGGGCCCGCTCGCCGTCCTCGTGGCGGCCGTCCTCGCCCTCGCCGAGCTCGCCTCCAAACCCACCGCGGCGGCGGCGGCCGTCGCCCTGGCCCCCAAGGGCGACGAGGGCCCGTACATGTCCCTGTTCCAGCTGACCTGGACGGTGTCCTACGCCGTCGGCCCCGCCGTCATCGGCCTCGGCCTGCAGAACCCCCCATTGCTCTGGACGGCCCTCGCCGCCTGCGTCGCGGCCAGCGCCCTCGCCCACCGCCTCCGCACCCCGCTCCGGCCCACCACCCCGCTGCGCGAGGACGTCGAAACCCCCTGACCCGCCCGCCCGTTCAGCCCCGGGCCCGGCAAGCATCGAACCCACCGGCAGCCGGGGCGGCAGCACGAGCCCCCGGCCCCCGCCGCGCGGAGCGCCCAACCCCTCTCGCCCTCAGACCCGTTCGACCACGAGCCGACTCCCACGAGCGACGAGCCCACCGACAGGCCGGGGCCGGCAGCCCGCCGCCGCCCCACCGCTCCGGACGACCCCCACCCTGCCTCACCGCCGGCACCCGCATCCACCGCCTCACTTCGCGAGTCCACCGGAGCCCTTGGCCAGAAGGCACGTTCGGCCACGGACCGCCTCCCGGACGAACCCGCCCTTCAACGGGCGACGAGCCCACCGGCAGCCGGGGCGGCAGCACGAGCCACCGCCCCCGGCCCGCAGTCTCCGCTCACCCGCCCGACCCCGTGCGGAACCCGAAGGGCCGTCACCGCGGAGCCGGTACGAGAGCACGGCAGGCGGAACCACCCGCACACCGCAACCACCGGCGCCCGAACGGCAGTCAGGGCCGGACGGGCGGGTGCTCCGCGAGGCCGTAGGCGCGCAGTTGGTACGGGAGGGTGGCCGGGCGGCGCCACTGGAGGTCGAGGCCGCAGGCGCCGAGGACGGCGCCGAAGGCGTGCCGCATGGCGTCCTGGACGGCGGTGCGGGCCCGGACGGCCCGCTCGTCGTCGGCGGCGGACAGTCGGCGGGAGGGGTTCCACCGGAGGTCGGCGACACCGGTGCTGTCGTCGCCGTCCTCGACGGCCTGGCAGGGTGCGAGGGTGATGCCGGGCGCGTGCTGGTGGTCGGCGACCGGCAGCCCGGCGAGTGCGGCGGTGCGGCGCACCGCGCCGACGACGTCCGCGCGGATGCCCAGGTCCTGCGGGCGGGACCCCACGGGGGCGGAGGCATCCCGTCCGGCGACGGTGATCGGGGCGGGGGCGGGGCCGCCGGTGGGCCGCACCCTGGTCTCCCCGTCGGGCCGGCCGGCCGACACCTCGATGCCGAAGGCCGGCAGGAACTCCGCCAGCGCGTTCTGCATGCTGCTGCTGACGACCCGCCGGGCGGCGGACGCCGGCTGCTGTGACTGTTCCATGGCCGCGGCGGCGGCCAGCCGGGGGCCGGGCTCCCAGTGCAGGGCGATCAGGCCGGCGCAGTCGTCGGAGTCGTCGTAGGGCCGGGCCGGGCGCAACTGGACGCCGGCTCCGTACCCGCCGTACCCGACGGGCAGGCCGGCCAGCAGGACCGCCTCGGTGACGCGGTCGGCGAGCGCCGGGTCGATCCGGGGCCCGCCCTGGGTCGTCCGTTCCACAGCCGTGTCCACGCCGTCCTCCTCCGGGTCCCGGGCGGCGGCCGCCCGCCCGCGGCCCCGAGCGTACGGCGTACCCGGACGACCCGTCGGCGAATCCCGAAACCGGTGACCCGCGGGCGGGGGGGGGGCGGCGCGGCGCGGGGGGGGCCGGGGGGCGGCGGCGCCGGGCGGCGGGGCCAGCGCTCCGGGCACGACCCCCATCCTTACTGCGTGATTTGACATCACCTACGCTACTTA
>NZ_JBSFWR010000192.1:0-6240 GCF_053594915.1 Kitasatospora sp. NPDC002543
GATGATCGAGGAGGGCGCCGGAGCGACACATCCGCCGTGAGAACGGAGCGCCTCACCCTCCCGGGGGAGGCCGATCCACACCTTGTGGCGGCCGGACACGGCACGGCGCTCGGCGCGGTGGCGGCGGCGCGGCGGGCCCGCACTCCGTCGCCGCCGGCTCCGCCGGGCCGAGCCCGCGGGCCCCGGCCGGGATCGCGCCGGCCGCGTCTGTCACAGGCCCCTGCGATGATCACGGGAGTGTCGACGGAGACGGAATCAAGACATGACCGAGCTGATCGAGCAGGGCGTCGCCCGGGTGGCCGGGATCATCGCGGCGAACGCGCCGGCGGGGTGGACGGAGGCGGTGCTGGTGAGCACCGAAGGCCTCTTCGGTCTCAACGCCTCCGGCCAGTGCGTGCTTTCCGACGCGACCGCGCGGCCGTTCCATCTGGCCCGTGGACTCCAGGACCTGCGTGACGTGACCGCGGCGGTGGGCACGGCTCGCGGCTGGGAACGCACCAGGCTGGACATGCGGTTCCGGCCGTCCGGGGAGTACTCGCTGGTCGCTTCCCGCGATGTCCTCTCCCGCCTGCACGACGGGCGTCCGGGCTTCCTGGCCGTCCTGGACCACGGCTGCCGGCCCTCCTCGGCGGGGTACACCCAGGCCGAGGGCACGGCCGGCCCGGCGGGCGACCCTGACCTGGCGCTCGCCCGGCTCCGCGCCTACCTGACGCGGCGTACCGACATCCTGGGACGCGCCGAGACGCTGCCCCCGCCCGTGACCGAGGCGGCCCTCGCCGACGCCGAGCGCCGCCTCGGCCGACCGCTGCCCGCCGACCTGCGGGCGCTGTACCTGTTCGCCGACGGCAGCGGGGACGACGCCTCCGGCCTGTTCGGCAACCTCGACTGGATCCCGCTGGCCCGGCTGGTCGCCGCCAACGCCGACCTGCGGGAACCGGTGTGGACGGGCTGGGAGAACCACTGGGACGCGGTCGTCCTGGACGCCGCCCCGCCCGACACGGTCCGGCGCTGCCACGAGCACCCCGGGTGGCTCCCGTTCGCCACCGCCGACGACGGCAACTACCTGGCGGTCGACATGTCCCCCGCCCCTGCCGGACGCCCGGGACAGGTGATCGAGATCGGCCGCGACCACTACGACGGGCCGCTCCACGTCTGCGACTCCGTCACCTCGCTCCTCGCCCGCTACCTGGACCTGCTGGACCGTGACGCCTACGCGGTCGAGGAGGACGACGTCGACTTCATCGACTTCCTGGAAGGCCCGCGCGTGCCCGGTTCCGATGCGGAGCTGCGATCCGGCGGAATCCCCCACGACGTGCCACCCGACCTCCAGGCCCTTCTGATCCATGTCAACACCCCCACCGGCCCGATGGACCTCACCCCGCTCGCGGCCGCACCCCACCTGCGAAGGCTCCGGCTCGAGGGCCGGCCCGTCACCGACCTGACGCCCGTCAGGGACCTGCCCGTCGAGTCCCTGGCCGTCGACCTCCACGGCGGCGACCTCGCACCGCTAGGGGGCCACCGACACCTCCGCTCGCTGGACCTCTCCACCACCACCGCGACCGACCTCGCCCCGCTGCGCACGGCGCCGAACCTGCACGGCCTGGACCTCTCCCGGGCCGCCGTCCGGGACTTGACCGTGCTCGCGGAGTTCCCGCGGCTGCGCTACCTCGCCCTCACCGGCAGCCAGTGGGCCGTCCTGCTGGCCGGGGGCAAGGTGCCGCCGTCCCTGGCCGCCGCCCGCCTGGCCGAACCCGACACGTCCCACGCCGAGGCGCTGTCCTGGGCGGAGAGGCTCGGCCTGCCCCTCGGAGCGCCTTTCGTCCTCTCGGGAACCCTCGCCCCGGACGGTGAGACCGACCGCACCCGGTGAAACGACCGCCGGTCGAGCGATGTCGCACGCCGGGGAGGAGCCCGCCGTCCTGCCGGCCACGACCGGGGGACCCGCACCGGTTCGCCCGTGCGCCCGGCGGGTGGGAAAGGCCCGGATGCCCGGGCGGGCTCACGTACGGTGGGGTCCGGGGTGTGCGGAGGGCTGGGGAGGCGGACGATGCGCACGGTGGGGCGGGCGGCCTGGAACGCGGCACTGGCGGCGCTGTTGGGGGGCGCGGTGTTCTTCGGCGTCCGCAGGCTGGCGGACTTCGCCCACCGCACCCACAGTCAGACGGCCGTCCCGCTGCTGGTGCTGTTCGTCCTGATGGCCGTCTACCTCACCTGGGTGGTGCGGCGCGACGACTCGGCCGTGTGGATGGCCTCGCTCGGCGCCGTCGCCACGGTCATGCTGTTCATCCACATCACCCTGCTGGACACCCGGGCGCTGCGCGAGCACGGCCTGGAGCAGCACGCCCGTATCACCGGGGTGCAGACGAAGTCGAACGCCGACAACACCGACTACCAGGTCTACACCCTGGAGGCCCTGGACGGCCCGCCGATCAACGAGACGGCCACCGGGGGCCTCGGCGGTTCGAAGCGGGTCGGCGAGATCGTCACCGTCACCACCGACCCGGCCGGCCGGGTCGCCCCGAAACTGGGCAGGCTGCCGAGCGCCGCCACCCAGGCGTGGATGGGCCGGGTCGACACCGTCCTCGCCGTCCTCCTCGTCCCGGTGCTGATCGGCTGGACGAGGGAACGCACCAGGAAACGCCCCGGCCAGCAACGCGGCTGACGCGCCGGCCCCCGTGAGCGCCGCCGACCGGCGCAGCGGGGGCCGTCCTGCTGCGCCGGTCGGCATCCGCGGGCGGCGTTCTGCCGCTACCGCGCGCCGGGTCGGCGGTCGCGCAGGGCGGCGGCGCCGGTTTCGGCGAGCCAGTCGGCCAGGGTGCGCAGCCCGGGGTGGATGACGCGCAGCGCCTCGATGTCGGCGTGCCAGCGGTGTCCGGCGGCCCACTGCCGGCGGACCTCGGCGAACTCCGGGTTCAGCGCGGCCGCCTCCTCGTGGGTGAGCCACTCGTAGCGCACGGGGATGCCGGTGGCGGCGCTGATCGCGGCGGCGGCCTCGACCGGGGTGGGGTCGTCGCCGGCCAGCTCCAGGGTCCGTCCGGCGAACCGCTCCGGCTGCTCGAAGGCCAGGGCCGCGAACTCGGCGATGTCCTCGGGGGCGATGACCTGCAGCGGCTCGTGCGGGGCGAAGAGGTGCCGGTTGACGCCGTCGACGATCCCGTCGAGGCCGAAGCCGGTCCCGAAGTAGTTCGTCATGAACCGCACCGGGCGCAGCACCGTCACCAGCGGGAACCGCTCGCGCAGGTACTGTTCGACGCGCCGCTTCCCCGGGGCCGCGAACGCCGCGCCGGAGGTCGAGGCGACGCTGGTGAACACCACCTGGCGGACCCCCGCGGCCGCGGCCGCGTCGGCCAGCGCCCGGCCGCGGGTGAACTCCAGCTCGTGGTCGGCGCCTTCGGGTCCGTAGGCGACCGGCGGTACGGCGAACAGCGCGGCGGTGCCGGCCAATGCCGGTTCGAGGCCCGACGGTTCGTCGAAGTCCGCGCGGACCAGTTCGGCTCCGGCCTCCGCGAGCGCCGCGGCGGCGGGCGCGGACGGGTCCCGGACCAGTGCGCGCACCGCCCGGCCGCCGGCCAGCAGCCGCCGTGCCGTCGCGGCGCCCTGCCGGCCGGTGGCGCCGGTCACGGCGACGGTGCCCTTGGCGGTGCCGGTGTCGTCGGTCATGTCGTCCTCCCTCTCCCCCGGGTCGTGCCCGGGGGCGCTGTGGTGGGCTCGATCCATCTGGGATACTCCAACCCGTTTGGCTCCGGTGGGACAAGGGGTTTCGTGACATGACCGCAGTGATCGGCGGCGGCGACCGGGCCGACGCCCGCCGCAACCGGGCCAGGGTGCTGGCCGCCGCCGGCGAGGCGTTCGCCGAGCGGGGGCTCGACGTCCCGCTGGGCGAGGTCGCCCGCCGGGCGGGCGTCGGCGCCGGCACCGTGTACCGGCACTTCCCGAGCAAGCAGGCCCTCCTGGAGGCGGTGTTCGCCCGGCAGTTGACGGACCTGGTCGCCTCCGGCGAACGGCGGACGGCCCGGTTCGCGCCCACCGAGGCGTTCTTCGGGTTCGTCCTGGAGGTCGTCGAGACGTCCCACCGGCGCGGTCCCCTCTGCGAGGTCGTGGCCGCCGACGCGAGCTGGCCGCGCCCGGTGCTCACGGCCGCCGTGCTGAGGTTCCGTCAGGTGCTGGCGGCGCTGCTGGAGGCGGCGCAGCGGGTCGGCGGCGTCCGCGGCGACGTCGGCCCCGACGACGTCGCCGCCCTCGCCCTCGGGTGCGTCGCGATGCTCGACGCGCGCCGTGACGGGCCGGCGGGCCGCAGGCTCGTCCGGCTGGCCCTGGACGGACTGCGTCCTCCCGGTTCGGTCACGGAAGTCGGGGAGTTTCGTGACGGGACCGCCGGCCCCGGGGACGGCGGCGGTCCCGGTGTGCGAGGTGTGCGCGGGGACGCGGTCGCGTGCTGCGAGGAGTGCGGGGCCGCGCTCGCCGTCCGGCCCACCGGTCGGCCGGTGCGCTACTGCGGCGCCACCTGCCGCCAGCGGGCCCGCCGTCGGCGCCTCGCGGGCTGACCGGGCACGTCCGCGCGATGGGCGGCGGGTGGAAGCCGCCGGCTTGCGGCGGGGACGGTCGGGCCGGTCGGTTCGGACGCCCGTGCGTCGTCCCCGTCGGTCGCGCGGAGTCGGAGCGGGAGGCCGAGGTTGCCGGCTGCGAGCGCGGTTTGAGGGCGTGCCCGCCCGGCCGGTGCCGGGTCGCCGCTGACGGGACGTCCGGCGGGATCGTCCGGGCCGCCGCGCGGCCGTGGAATTTTCGGTGGCGGGACGCCGCGCCGGCGCGGCAGCATGGCGCGCATGCCCAGCACTCACACGCCGAAGCCGTCCGCCGGCTCCACCGCGGTCCGGCCGAGTTGGCCACAGTTGCCGGACCGGGTCCGCTCGTTGGTCGAGCGGCGGCTCGGCGGTCCGGTGGCGGCCGCGCCGAGCGCGGGCAGCGGGTTCACACCGGGCTTCGCGGCCGTTCTGCACGGCCCGCGGGGGCCGAGGTTCGTGAAGGCCGCCAACGGTGCGAGCGATCCGGTCATCGCCGACTGCTACCGGCGGGAGGCCCTGATCAACCGGGCGCTGCCCGCCGGCGTGCCCGCGCCGCGTCTGCGCTGGCTGGAGGAGGAGAACGGCTGGGTGGTCCTCGGCCTGGACGCGGTCGACGGCGCGCGGATGCCCGCCGATCCGTGGCGCCCCGCCGAACTCGCCGCCGTCCTGGACGCCTTCGCGGCGATCGCGCGGGAGCTGGAGGTCCCGGGCCGGGCGCTGCTCGACCTCGGGCTCAAGCCGGTCGCCGAGGAGCTGTCGCTCGACGGCTGGCGCCGCCTGGCCGCCGGGGAGCGGGCCGACGACCTGCCCCCGTGGTTCCCCAGGAAGCTGGTCGAACCGCTGGCCGAGCTGGAGAGCGGCTGGGTCCCGGCCGCCGCCGGCGGCTCCGTCCTCCACCACGATCTGCGCCGCGACAACGTGCTGTTCGACGGGCGCGGCCGGGTGTGGGTCTGCGACTGGAACTGGCCCTGCCTCGGCGCGAGTTGGCTCGACCTCACGGTGCTGCTCGGCACCGCCCACGCGGACGGCCACGACGCCTCCCGGCTGTTCGCCGAACACCCCACCGCCCGCGGCGTCGCCCCCGAGCAGCTGGACGCCGTGCTCGCGGGCCTCGCCGGGCTCTTCCTGCACTCCGGCGCCCAGCCCCCGCCGCCCGGCTCGCCGGCGCTGCGCGCGCACCAGACCTGGTCCGGCGAGGTCCTCCTCGGCTGGCTCCGGGAGCGCCGGGGCTGGGCCTGATCGCGCCCGGCCGGGGCCGGGGCCGCCCCAGCGGCGGGTCGGGCCGGCCTTGCGTGCTGCCCGTGGAACGGTCCCTTCAGCACGGGGACGCAGGGTGACGCAGCGAATCCGCGCGTTCGCCACCCTGCCCGCGGACCATCCCGATGACGAGGACCCCGTTCTCACGGCCGGGCGGACGGGTCCCCCCGGCCGCCGGGGGAAGCGGTCGGGATCAGGGCGCGGCCGGGGGTCAGGAGGCGGCCGTGCGGGCCGCCTCCAGCTCGGCCACCAGCCGCTCGACCCGCTTGTCGGTCCGGCCCGAGCCGTGGCCCGCGAGCATGTGCAGCTGGTCCGTTCCGCCGGCGGCTAGGGCGTGTCTGACAATTGGCGTCGGATCAGCGTGCGGCGTTGGGGTGCGTGCATCGCAAGGCGGAGGAGGGAGCCACTGCGGAGCATTGGC
>NZ_JBSFWR010000193.1:0-6048 GCF_053594915.1 Kitasatospora sp. NPDC002543
ATCGCACCCGCGGCGGGCACGGTGGAAGCGGCCACGTCCACCGACGACGGGTCCGGCGTCCAGCCGAGGAACTGCATGTTCGACGGCAGGGTGTCAAGAATCTCCCCACCCGTGCACTCGGCGATGGAACAGGTATAGCGCAGGGTGAAGGTGACGTTCTCCCCCGGGGAGGCGGTCGACTTGTCCACGCTCTTGGTGAAGGAGATCGCGGCCTGAGCCGGTGGAGCCAGCACACTGCTGCTCAGCAGCGAGCCCGCCACCAGCGCCAGGACCGTGGCGATCCGCCCGGTCCGGAATGGAAGTCGCATGGTGCGCAGTCCAGCGGTCACCGCGCGGGCGCGGTCGGCGACACGAGTGGTGGCGGCGGGGTTTCACCTGCCCGGCGGTCGCCCGCTCGGCGGCAGCCACCGCCGCCGAGCGGCGCGTCGGGCCGTCCGGGGCGGCTCAGCCGAACATCACACCGGCCTCCCGGGCCAGGACGTCCAGGCCGTACCGGGTCGCGTGCTCGACGTTCTCCGGGTCGATCGTGCGGACACCCTCCGCGGCGAGCCGCTCGTTGATCTTGTCCAGGTTCTGCTGGACGAGCTGCTTCTCCGCCTCGGTGGTGCGGCCCTTGTGCGGACGGCCGGCGTGTTCCAGGCTGGCGTAGTTGACCCGCTCCCGGTGCGCGGCGGCGGCCGCCTCGGACTCGGCGCGCCGGGCGGCCGGCCTGGCGGCGCGCAGCACCTCGGCCATCGGGGCGGCCGAGGCCAGCCGGTCGAAGGTCTCGGCCTCCATCACGACCGTCTGCGGTTCCGCCCGGTCCGGGTGGTGCAGCTCGATCGTGACGAGGTCGAGCGCCAGCTCCCGCACGCCGCCCAACTCCCCGGCGAGCGCGTCGATCTCGACCGGACCGCCCGTCAGGTCGGGGTGCCGGAGCACCACCACCCGCACCAGCTCCCCGTCGTCCTGCGCGTGCTGTCCGGTCAGGTCCGAGAACCGGATGATCTTCTGGCCCATGGCTTTCCTCTCCTGCCCCTGTGATCAGCCGAGAGCCTACGCCGGAAAATGATCATCGGTACGCGCGAATGGCCGGGTCCGGGGGATCACCCCGGGCCCGGCCGCTACCCGGCCTTCGTCGGTGGAACGTCCTTCAGGTGCCCGCCGCGGCTCAGTACCGCGGGTTCACCCGGTAGATCGGACGGTCCGGCACCCACCAGTGGCTGGAGCGCCGGATCCCGAAGGTGAAGATCACCCCGTGGCTGCCGGCCGGATCGGCCATGCCGGGGTAAAGCGCCAGTAATGAACCGGCCAATCTCCGGGACGGGCCGGACCGGTCGAAAACCGCCCGGAAGAACGGAAAACGCGCGCGCGACGGTGGGGCGGCGCGACGGTGGGGCGCACGGCGTGAAAACGGTGCGCAGGGAGTGAAGGCCGGGTGCCGGGGGTGCAGACGCCCGGTCACCGGTGGTCGGCGCCCGGCGCCGCTAGCGGAGCCCGCAGGGGAGCCGGCCGGAGGCCGCCAGGGCCCGGGCCGGCAGGCCCCACGCCCTCGACCGGGCCGCCGTCTCGTCGGGGGCGCGGACGTGGAGCGCCAGCCCGACGCCGTCCGGCACGGCGAGGGCGCGCACGTGCTCCAGACCGTCGGCCGGGCCGGCGCGCGCCCACAGCGCGGACCGGACCTCGGCGTCCGCCGGACGGCGGCGAGGGCCGGTGCGGCGGATCCGGCCGCGGCGAGGGTCAGGAGGGCGGCGAGGGTCAGGAGGACGGCGGCGAACGGGCGGACGGACACGGCGGAGTCCTGTTCCGTGCGGGAACTGCGTTGAGGGAGACCGCAGTTCCGGGTGTCCGGAAATTCGGGGAATGCGCGCACAGCGAATCCTTCCGTTCAGCCCCGCTGCGGGAAGCGAATTCGGGGGCGGGAATCAGGACAGGCGGCATGCTGCAACACCGCGCCGAACAGCGGTGGGGGACGGGCGCTTGACCGGATCATGCCCTTGCGGGGGTGTTCCGGCCGGGGGAAGGATCTGCTCCGGGCCGACCGGGCATACGGAATCGTCCACGGGGATCAGGGGTCGTGAAGTGCTGGAACTGCTGGGGCTGGACGCCACCGCGGAAGCCGTCTACCGGGAAATGGTCGCCGACCCCGAAGGCGGGGTGGCGGAACTCTGCGACCGGCTGGGCCTGCGCGAGAGCGCGGTGCGCGCCGCCCTCGACCAGCTCGCCGACCTCACCCTGCTGCGGAGCTCCCGCGAACGGCCCGGCACCCTGCGGCCGGTCAGCCCGGAGCGCGGCCTGGAAATCCTGCTGCGCCGCCAGGAAGAGGAACTCGCGCGCCGACAGGAGGAGTTGGCCGCCTCCAAAGCCGCCGTCGCACGCGCCCTCGGCGAGTACGCGAAGCTCCGGACGGACACCCCGATGGGTGGCCGGGAACGGCTGCTCGGCCTGGACGCCGTCCAGGACAAGCTGGAGTCGCTGACCGCCCGGCTGACCACCGAGGTCCTGGCGGTGGTGCCCGGCGGAGCCCAGTCCGCGGCCGGCCTGGCCGCGTCCCGGCCGCTCGACGAGGACGCCCTGCGGCGCGGCGTCAGCCTGCGCACCATCTACCAGGACAGCATCCGCCACGCCCCGGAGACCCTCGACTACGCCCACTGGGTGGTCGGCCTCGGCGGCCGGGTGCGCACCGCGCCGGTGCTGCCCCCGAGGATGCTGGTCTTCGACCGGAGCACGGCCGTGGTGCCGATCGACCCGGAGAACACCAGGGCCGGCGCCCTGTGCACCAGGGAACCGGCCATCGTCGCCTCCCTGGTCGCCCTGTTCGAACACGCCTGGGAGACGGCCGCCCCGATCGTCGAGGAACAGGACGGGGCCGCGGCGTCGGCGCTGACCGCCGGGGAGCGCGAACTGCTGCGCCTGCTGTCCACCGGGCTCACGGACGACGCGGCGGCCAAGCGGCTCGGCGTCTCGGTACGGACCGTCCGGCGGCAGATGGCCGCCGTGATGGAGCGGCTGGACGCGGCGAGCCGCTTCGAGGCGGGCCTGAAGACCGCCCGGCGCGGGTGGCTGTAGCGGCCGCTGGTGCGGCGCCGCGCGCAGCTCCTGGTCCCCGGTGGGGGCGGGGGCGTCAGGCGGGTGGCGGGGCGTCGGGGGGTGGTGGCGGTGGGGTCGAGGCGGCGGCCTCGGCGGCCAGGCGGTCGACCTCGGCCCAGGCGTGCAGATGGTGGTGGCCCGGGCCGCGGGGGTGGTCCTCGGCGGGGTGGGCGGGGAGGAAGGCGGGGGCGCGGCCGCGGTGGAGGTGCCAGGTGCCGAGGCGCACCAGGGCGTCGCGGCGCTCGGCGGCGGTCGTCTCGACGGAGCAGCGTTCGTCGGCGTACAGGCGCAGGAGGTCGTTGAGCCGGTAGCGGTCCCGCTCCTCGACGGTGAGCAGGTGGGCGGTGGCCAGCCGGTCGAGGACGGGCCGGACGGCGGTGACCGGGGCGCCGGCCAGGGCGGCGGCCTCGTCGGGGCCGATCCCGACGGCCGGGAGCAGGGCCAGCAGCCGCAGGAGGCTCCGGGCCTCTCCGGGCAGTGAGCGGTAGGAGAGGTCGAAGGCGGCGCGCACGGCCGAGGTGTCGTCGCCGTCGATCTGGAGGGCGCTCAACCGGTGTTCCGTGTCGCGGAGTTCGGCGGCGTGGTCGGCGAGGCTGCGGTCCGGTGAGGCGGCGAGGCGGCTCGCCGTGACGGCCAGGGCGAGGGGCAGCCGGCCGCAGGCGTCGGCCAGTTCGGCGGCGGCGCGCGGCTCGGCGCGGGTGCGGTGTTCGCCGACGATGCGGGCGAGCAGGTCCAGCGCCCGGTCGGCGGGCAGGACGTCGAGCACCAGTGGCCGGGCGCCGTTGCGGACGGTCAGCCCGTCGAGCCGGGTGCGGCTGGTGACCACCGTGCGGCAGCCCGGGGCGCCCGGCAGCAGCGGGCGGACCTGTTCGGCGTCGCGGGCGTTGTCGAGGACCACGAGCAGCCGGCGGTCGGCCAGCCGGGAGCGGTAGAGCGCGGCCGCCTCGTCCGCCGCCGCCGGGATCCGGTCGCCGGGTACGCCGAGGGCGCGCAGGAAGCGGGCCAGTACGGTGCGCGGGGCGAGCGGCGCGTCGACGGAGTAGCCGTGCAGGTCGGCGTAGAGCTGGCCGTCCGGGAACCGCTTCCGGGCGCGGTGCGCCCAGTCGACGGCGAGGGTGGTCTTGCCGACCCCGGCCGGGCCCGAGACCAGGCACAAGCCGGTGGTCGGCCCGGTGGCCGGCCCGGTGCCCGCCGTCGTGCCGGGGCGCCCGGCCTCCGGGGTGGCGAGCAGGGCGTCCAGGGCGCGCAGTTCGGGTTCGCGGCCGACGAAGGTGGCCAGGGCGGGCGGGAGTTGGGCGGGTGGCGGGTGGTGTGCGGCGGCCGGGGGCGGGGTCGGCACGGGCGGTACGGCCGGGGGAGGGGCGGCGGCGTCCGCGGTTCGGGGCGGGGCGGCCGGGACCGGTTCGGTGGCGAGCAGTTCCAGGTGCAGCGTGCGCAGCTCCGGCCCCGGGTCCAGCCCGAGTTCGTCGGCCAGCCGGTCCGTGAACCGGCGGTAGACGGCGAGCCCCTCGGGGGTGCGCCCGGAGCCGTGCAGGGCCCGCATCAGCTGGCCGGTGAAGCGCTCCCGCAGCGGGTGGTCGGCGACCAGAGCGGTCAGTTCGGGGACGGCCGTCCGGTGCCGGCCGAGGGCGAGCTCCAGGTCGAGGCACTCCTCCCAGGCGGTCAGTCGCAGTTCGTCCAGGGCGACCGCGCCCGGGGCGTCCGCGTCCACGGCGAGCCCGTCCAGGGCCGGTCCGCGCCACAGGGCGAGCGCCGCGCGGAGCCCGTCGACCGCCGCCGGGGGGCGTCCGGCGGCGGCCTCGTCGCGGGCGAGGGCGAGCCGGTCGGTGAAGTCACGGGCGTCCAGGCGGTGGCCGGTGAGGGTGATCCGGTAGCCGCGGCCGTCGGTCAGCAGGACGGGCGGTGCGTCCGGGTCGGCCTCGGTGAAGCGGCGCCGCAGCAGTCCGGCGAGGTTGCGGACCTGGCGGGTGGCGGTGGCCGGCGGCTGCTCGTCCCAGACGGCGTCCACCAGCCGGCTGACCGGGACGGAGCTGTCCGCGTTGAGCAGCAGGGCGGCCAGCAGCCGTTCCTGGCGGGAGCCTTCGGAGGGGACGCGTCGGCCGTCGCCGGTCCACACCTCCAGCGAGCCGAGGATCCTGAACTCCAAGCGGTCCCTCCCGGGGGCTGCGGAGGCCGGGGACGGCCGCCGCCGTGATGGATGAGCGCGTGTGGTGACGAACTGATGATCAGATCATGCCAGTTGTGTGCGTTCGGTTGAGAACTTTCTTGTGCACCGGCCGAAACGAGCCGGTCACACAGTGAGAGACACTGAACTCAGGAGCAGTTGATGAACCGTCTGAAGAAGGCCGTCGCCACCGCGACCGCCGTCGCCGCGGCCGCCCTGATCCCGCTCACCGCGGCCCCGGCCTCCGCCGCCACCGGGCCGGCCACCCACCTCGGGATGACCTGGTCCGCCGTCTCCTACGGCCCGGAGGGCACCGTCCAGGTCGGCGGCCCCGGCGGCAGCCCGAGCAACGCCTACAGCGGCGACACCGCGCCGTCCGTCTCGCTGCCCGTGCTCTGCCTCAACGTCGACGGCAGCCCCGCCCCGGACGGCCTCACCATCGCCTTCCACAACGGCTGGGCGCAGGGCACCGTCGCCCTCAGCCAGCCGGTCAAGGGCGCCCGCCTGAACAGCCGGGCCGCCGCCGACAGCATCTGCCAGGCCTCCTTCGGGGCCGCGTGGCGCGAGGCCGAGTTCCACGACGGCCGCTACGGGCCCGACCTGTCGCTGAGCGGTGGCTGGACCTTCTGGGCCTACGGCAACATCCCCAACAACACCCGCTTCTGGACGGCCATCAACGACCAGCCGGCCAACCCCTGGAACTGACCGGCCCGCACGACCGGACCGGGACCGCCGGCGCGCCCGCCCCCGGGCGGGCGCCGTCCGGTGAGGCCCGGGAGGCGGACGATCCGTCGGGCGGACCGCCCGTGACCGGC
>NZ_JBSFWR010000194.1:0-5804 GCF_053594915.1 Kitasatospora sp. NPDC002543
CGGTGTGGTGTACGGGCCGTCGTTCCAGGGGCTGCGGGCGGTGTGGACGCGCGGTGAGGAGGTCTTCGCCGAGGTCGAACTGCCCGAGCAGCTCCGGGGCGAGGCCGGCCGCTACGGCCTGCACCCCGCGCTGCTGGACGCCGCCCTGCACGTCTCCGGTTTCGGGGCCGTCGCCCAGGGCGAGCCCGGACAGCTGCTGCTGCCCTTCGCCTGGAACGGCTTCACGCTCCGCGCGGCCGGTGCCACCCGGCTGCGGGTGCGGGCCGGTTCGGCCGGGGCGGACGGGGTGTCCCTGGAGCTCTCCGACGCGAGCGGCGCCCCCGTCGGCTCGGTGCGTTCGCTGTCGTTCCGCCCGGTGGCCGCCGGACGGCCGGACTCCGCGACGAGCGCGGAGCGCGAGGCGCTCTTCAAGGTCGAGTGGACCCCGCTGTCCCGTGCGCAGGACGAGGGGGCGACGGCCGGGGGCGTTTCCTGGGCCGTGCTCGGCGCGGTCGTTCCGGCCGGCCTGACGGTCCCCTCGCCCGCCGTCCACCCGGACGTGCCCGCGTTGGCGGCCGCCGTCCGGTCGGGCGAGCCGGCGCCCGGCGTGGTGCTCGTCGACACGACGCGGTGGCTCGCGGGGGCCGAAGGGCCGTCGCGGACCAGGGAGTCGGCCTTCGGGCTGCTCGCCCTGGTGCAGTCGTGGCTGGCCGAGCCGTCGCTCGCGGCGGCCCGGCTGGTCGTCCTGACCCGCGGCCTGGCCGACGACCCGGCGGCGGGCGCGCTGTGGGGCCTGATGCGCACCGTCCAGTCCGAGGAGCCGGAGCGCTTCCTGGTGGTCGACACGGACGGGGAGGAGGCGTCCTGGCGCGCCCTGCCCGGCGCCGTCTCGACCGGTGAGCCGCAGCTGGCCCTGCGGTCCGGCACGGTCACCGTGCCCCGGCTGGTCCGGGCGGTGGCCGACCCCGCGCTGGCGGTGCCCGCCGGCGCCCCGGCCTGGCGGCTGGAGACCACCGGCGGCGACACGGTCAAGGACCTCGCGCTCGTGCCGTCCCCGGCGGCGACGCGGCCGCTGGTGCCGGGCGAGGTGCGGGTCGCCGTCCGCGCCGCGGGCGTGAACTTCCGCGACGTGCTGATCACGCTCGGCATGGTCCCCGGGCAGCACGGCCTGGGCGGCGAGGTCGCCGGCGTGGTCCTGGAGACCGGCCCGGAGGTGACCGGACTGGCCGTCGGCGACCGGGTGATGGGCATGCTCGGGGAGGACTTCGGGGCGTTCGGACCGGTCGCGGTGACCGACCGGCGACTGCTGGTCCGGATGCCGGAGGGCTGGTCGTTCGAGCAGGCGGCCTCCGTCTCGATCGTCTTCCTCACCGCCTACTACGGCCTGCGCGACCTGGCCGCCCTCGTCCCCGGCGAGACGGTCCTGATCAACGCGGCGGCGGGCGGCGTCGGCATGGCCTCGGTCCAGCTCGCCCGCCACTTCGGCGCCGAGGTGTACGGGACGGCGGGCCCCGGCAAGTGGGCGGCGCTGCGGCCGCTGGGCCTGGACGACGACCACCTGGGGTCGTCCCGCACGGTGGAGTTCCGGGAGCGCTTCCTGACCGCCACCGGCGGCCGGGGCGTGGACGTGGTGCTCAACTCGCTCTCCGGCGAGTTCGCCGACGCCTCGCTGGGCCTGCTGCCGCGCGGCGGCCGCTTCCTGGAGATGGGCAAGACCGACATCCGGGAGGCGTCCGAGGTCGCGGCGGCCCACCCCGGAGTGGCGTACCAGGCGTACGACCTGCGGGAGGCCGGCCCGGACCGGATCCAGGAGATGCTCACCGAGCTCGTCGCGCTCTTCGAGGCCGGAGCCATCAGCCCCCTGCCGCACCGCAGTTGGGACGTGCGGCGGGCCCCCGAGGCGTTCCGTCACCTGAGCCAGGCGAAGCACGTCGGCAAGGTCGTGCTGAGCGTTCCGCACGGCCTGGATCCGCGGGGCACGGTGCTGGTGAGCGGTGGTGGTGCTCTGGGTGCTTTGGTGGCGCGGCATTTGGTGGTGGCGCACGGGGTGCGGCATCTGGTGCTGGCGAGTCGTCGTGGTGCTGCCGCTGCCGGGGTCGGTGAACTGGTGGAGGGTCTGCGGGGGTTGGGCGCCGAATCGGTGGACGTGGTGGCCTGTGATCTGGGTGACCGGGCGTCGGTGGCGGGTCTGTTGGCGTCGGTGCCGGCGGAGCGTGGGCTGACGGCGGTGGTGCACACGGCCGGTGTGCTGGACGACGGTGTGGTGACGGCGTTGACGCCGGAGC
This sequence comes from Kitasatospora sp. NPDC002543, assembly GCF_053594915.1. NCBI lineage: Bacteria > Bacillati > Actinomycetota > Actinomycetes > Kitasatosporales > Streptomycetaceae > Kitasatospora > Kitasatospora sp. NPDC002543. The sequence goes on from NZ_JBSFWR010000194.1 coordinate 2,265, forward strand.
GTCTGGACGGGGTGTTCCGTCCGAAGGTCGACGCGGCCTGGCATCTGCACGAGTTGACGCGCGACACGGACTTGGCCGCGTTCGTGCTGTTCTCGTCGGCGGCCGGTGTGCTGGGCAACCCTGGTCAGGGCAACTACGCCGCGGCCAACGGGTTCCTGGACGGTCTGGCGCGGCAGCGGCGGGCCCAGGGCCTGCCCGCGGTCTCCCTGGCCTGGGGCTTCTGGGCCGAGAGCAGCGGCATGACCGACCACCTCGCCGACGTCGACCTGCACCGCACCCAGCGGGGCGGCATGAAGGGGCTGACGGAGGAGCTCGGCATGGCCCTGCTCGACGCGGGCCTCGCCTCGCCCGACCCGGAACTCGTCCCGACCGTCCTGGACCTGGCCGACCTGAGGGCCGAGGCCGCCGCCGGGCAGACCTCCCCGCTCCTGCGCGGACTCGTCCGGCCGCCGCGGTCGGCGGCCGCCACGGAGCGCGCCACCGGGCACGAGGAGTCGCTCGTCCAGCGGCTCGCCGGGCTCTCCCAGGACGACCGGGCCAGGCGGATGCTCGACCTGGTCCAGGAGAACGCGGCGGCCGTCCTCGGCCACACGACGGCCGGCCTGATCCAGCCGGCCCGGGCCTTCAAGGACGTCGGCTTCGACTCGCTTACCGCCGTCGAACTCCGCAACCGCCTCGGCCGGGCGACCGGCGTGCGGCTGTCCGCCACGACCGTCTTCGACTACCCGACCCCCAACGCGCTCAGCGCGCAGCTCCTAGCCGAGCTGGCGCCGCAGCTCCCGCCGGCCACCGGCCCGGGAGGCCCGGCCGCCGGGGGAGCGGGGGAGATCGACGAAGCCGAGTTCCGCCGGGGGCTGGCCGCGCTGCCGCTCGACCGGATCCGCGCGGCCGGACTGCTGGATGGGCTGATCGGTCTGATCGGCACCACCGGAACCACCGACACGCCCGGTACCACCGGCGCCACCGGCCCGGCGGACGGCGAGGAGGAGCTCATCGACGCCCTGGACGTCGCCGACCTCGTCCGCATGGCCCGCGAAAGCCTCGATTCCTGAACAGCTCTGGAGAGATAGAGATCATGGAGAAGATGTCGTCCGAAGCTGTGGTCGAGGCGCTGCGCGACTCGCTGAAGGAGACCGCACGGCTCAGGAAGCAGAACCAGAACCTGCTCGCCACCGCGTCCGAGCCGATCGCGATCGTCGGGATGGCCTGCCGGCTGCCGGGCGGGGTGTCCTCGCCCGAGGAGCTGTGGCGGCTGCTGGCGGAGGAGCGGGACGCGATCTCCGGGTTCCCGGAGGACCGCGGCTGGGACCTGGAGGGCCTGTTCGACCCGGACCCGCAGAGCCCCGGCAAGTCCTACGTCCTCCAGGGCGGCTTCCTGCGGGACGCCGGCGGATTCGACGCCGAGTTCTTCGGGATCTCGCCGCGTGAGGCGCTGGCGATGGACCCGCAGCAGCGGCTGCTGCTGGAGACCTCGTGGGAGGCCTTCGAGCACGCGGGCATCGACCCCACCGCGCTGCACGGCAGCAAGGTCGGCGTCTTCTCCGGGGTGATCAACCACGACTACATCGTGCCGCTCCAGGACGCCCCGGAGGAGCTGGAGGGATTTCGGCTCACCGGTGTCTCGGGCAGCGTCGCCTCGGGCCGGGTGTCGTACACGCTGGGTCTCGAGGGGCCTGCGGTGACGGTGGACACGGCGTGCTCGTCCTCGCTGGTGGCCCTGCACCTGGCCGCGCAGTCGCTGCGCCAGGGCGAGACGGAGATGGCCCTGGTCGGCGGCGTCACGACCATGGCCACCCCTGACAACTTCGTGGAGTTCTCGCGGCAGCGGGGGCTGGCGGTCGATGGCCGGGCCAAGGCGTTCGCGGCGTCGGCCGATGGGACGGCGTGGGCCGAGGGTGTGGCGGTGGTGTTGTTGGAGCGGTTGTCGGAGGCGCGTCGGCGTGGGCACCGGGTGCTGGCGGTGGTGCGGGGCAGTGCGGTGAATCAGGACGGTGCGTCGAACGGTCTGACGGCGCCGAACGGTCCGTCGCAGCAGCGGGTGATTCGGCAGGCGCTGGCGAGTGCCCGGCTGGCGTCGGCGGATGTGGATGTGGTGGAGGCGCACGGCACGGGGACGGCGCTGGGTGATCCGATCGAGGCGCAGGCGTTGCTGGCGACGTACGGGCAGGGCCGTGAGGCTGAACGGCCCCTGTGGCTGGGGTCGTTGAAGTCGAACATCGGTCATGCGCAGGCGTCCGCGGGTGTGGCGGGTGTGATCAAGATGGTGCTGGCGATGCGGCACGGGGTGATGCCGAAGACGCTGCATGTGGACGAGCCGTCGCCGAAGGTGGACTGGTCGGCGGGTGCGGTGGAGTTGCTGACCGAGGCGCGGGAGTGGCCGGCGGTCGAGGGGCGGCCGCGCCGGGCCGCCGTCTCCTCCTTCGGCGTCAGCGGGACCAACGCGCATGTGGTGCTGGAGGAGGCACCGGCGGTCGACGCCCCGCCGGCTGTGGCGGACCCGGCCGTTCTTCCGCTCGTGCCGTGGGTGCTGTCGGCGCGTTCGGAGGCGGGGCTGCGGGGTCAGGCGGCCCGGCTGCTCGCGTTGCTGGAGGGCGATGCGGAGCTGGATCCGGTGGATGTCGGGTTCTCGCTGGCCACGACGCGGGCCGCGATGGACCACCGTGCGGCGGTGGTCGGTGCCGACCGGGCGGCGCTGTTGGAGGCGCTGGCCGGGGTCGCCCGGGGCGAGGCGGGCACGGACGCGGTGCTGGGCCAGGTGGCCTGGGGCCGGGTCGGGGTGCTGTTCACCGGGCAGGGCAGTCAGCGGCTCGGAATGGGCCGGGGGTTGTACGAGGCGTTCCCGGTGTTCGCGAAGGCTTTCGACGAGGTGTGCGCGGAGCTGGATCCGCATCTGGAGGTGCCGTTGCGGGAGGTGGTCTGGGGCGGGGACGCCTCGGCCGTGGAGGCGACGGGGGTGGCGCAGCCGGGTCTGTTCGCGTTCGAGGTGGCGCTGTTCCGTCTGGTGGAGTCCTGGGGTGTCGGGGCTGATTTCGTGGCCGGGCATTCGGTGGGCGAGCTGGCGGCGGCGCATGTGGCGGGGGTGTTCTCGCTGGCGGATGCGGCGCGGTTGGTGGCGGCGCGTGGTCGTCTGATGCAGGCGTTGCCGGCCGGTGGTGCGATGGTCGCGGTGCGGGCGACGGAGGCCGAGGTGGTGGCCGAGCTGATCGATGGTGTGTCGATCGCGGCGGTGAACGGCCCGTCGCAGGTGGTGATTTCGGGTGCCGAGGACGCCGTCTTGGAGGTGGCGTCGCGGTTCGGGAAGTCGAAGCGGCTCTCCGTCTCGCACGCGTTCCACTCGGGCCTGATGGACGGCATGCTCGCGGAGTTCCGCGAGGTCGCCCGCTCGGTCTCCTACTCCCCGTCCGTGGTTCCGGTGGTGTCGAATGTGACGGGCTCGCTCGCGGGGGAGGAGCTGCGGGACCCGGAGTACTGGGTGCGGCACGTGCGTGAGACCGTGCGTTTCGCCGATGGTGTGCGCACGCTGCACGAGCAGGGTGTGAC
>NZ_JBSFWR010000195.1:0-5672 GCF_053594915.1 Kitasatospora sp. NPDC002543
CGCGGGGGCGGGGGGGGGGGCGGGCGCCCCCCCCCCCCCCGCCGCGCCCCCCCCCCCCCGCGGCCCCCGGCCGCCGGGCCCGCACCCCCCCCCGTTGGCCGGCCCCCGCCCCGGGGCGCCGACGTCTTCGCGGGACCCTGCACGTCCGGTGGCGCCACCCGCCGCCGCTGGGCGCGTCGGACGGCGCCGGACACCGCCCCGGGGCCCGACGGCCCGATCCGCGCCCGGTTTCGGGCGCCTTGCCGGACTCCGCACACATCTTCGAACAAAGGCTCCGCCCCGCCGGTACGAGGCCCGGTATGGTCTGGGGTAACCGCGGACGCGGGGTATCGGAGTCCCCTGCGCGAGGAGCCCCCAACGTGCTGATCACCCATGACACCGAGTGCGCGCTGAGCCTCCTCGTGGAGCTGCTCAACACCGCACCCGAGGTGTGCGGCGCCGAGCGGCTGCCGGACGTCGCCGCGCTGGACGCCTTCGTGGTCCGCCAGGAGATCAGCGAAATCGACACGCTGACCGAGGACGACCTGCGGCGGGTGCACGAGCTGCGCACCCGGCTGCGCGAGGTGTTCGCCACCGAGTCCACCGAGGCCGCCGCCGAGCTGGTCAACTCGCTCGTCGCGGCCGCCGGGACGACACCCCGGCTGACCAACCACGACGACCACGACTGGCACATCCACTACTTCGCGCCGCACGCCGCGCTCGGCGACCACCTGGCGGCCGAGCTGGGCATGGCGCTGGCCTTCATCCTGATGGCCGGCGAGCGGGAGCGGCTGCGCCGCTGCGAGGCACCGGACTGCGCGCGGGTCTTCGTGGACCTCTCCCGGAACCGCTCGCGGCGCTACTGCGACAGCCGCACCTGCGGCAACCGGCTGCACGTCGCCGCCTACCGCGCGCGGCAGCGGTCGGCGGAGACCGTCCCCTCCGCCTGACCCGCCCGCCGCCCGTCCGGCCCCGTTCGGGCCCTTCCGCTCAGATGCCGCGCTTGCGGAGGATCTCCTCGATGTCGGCGAAGTCGCCGAGGCCGTCCTCCCGCGGGGCCGCGGACTGCTTCTTCGGAGCCCTGGGCGCGGGCGCCACCGCCGGGCGCTCGGGCGCCGGGTCGGCCGCGGCCGCGCGCCGCGGAGCGTCCTCCACCTCCGCGCCGCCGCGGCGCCCCACCCAGCGGGTGGTGACCAGCAGGACCGTGGAGACACCGAGCAGGGCGATGCCCGTCCACACCCGGGGGTCGAGGACCAGCCTGGTCGCCCAGTCGGCGGCCTCCCGGGCGATCGTGCTCGCCAGCGGGAACAGGCCGGTCAGGTAGAGACCGGCGGGCAGCAGGGCCACCGCGAACCAGCGGGTCGCCGACAGGAAGCGCCGCCGGTAGGCCCGCAGCCCCGCGAAGGCCACCCCGCCCGCCGTGAGGATGAAGCTGATCGCCGCGCTCAGCACGGGGCCACCCCTTCGTGTCCGGTCGTCGTGGTCATCGGTGCCTTCCTCTCGGTCCGCCCTCGGGCGCACCTCCGGCCGGAGCGGGCGCCCACTAGTGGAACACTGAGGGAATGATCGATGGTTCCCTCCCCCGCCTCGAGTTCTGGTGCGACCTCCAGTGCCCGGACTGCCACACCGCGCTGGACGACGTACGGGCGCTGCGCGCGCAGTACGGCGACGCCCTGCCCGTGGAAGTGCGGCACTTCCCGCTCGAGAAGCACAAGCACGCCTACGCCGCCGCGGAGGCCGCCGAGGAGGCGTTCGCCCAGGGACTGGGCTGGCCGTTCGTGGAGGCGCTGCTGGCGCGGACCGCGGAGCTGGACGCACGCGGGCAGCAGGTGCTGCTGGACGTGGCCCGGGAGGTCGGGGCGGACGTCGACGAGGTGGACACCGCGCTGATCGACGGCCGGCACATGCTGACCGTCGACGCCGACCAGGCCGAGGGCAAGGCGATCGGGGTCACCGGCACGCCGACGTACGTGATCGGCGGCAAGCGGCTCGACGGCGGCAAGAGCCAGGACGGGCTGCGCGAGCGGATCGTGGCCGTCATCGAGGCGGCGAAGGCTTCCTGACCGCACGCCCGGTCACAGCTGCTTGCCGTAGACGCGCTCGGTGACCCGGTAACCGAGCGAGGTGTAGAGCCGGATGGCGACATCGTTGCCGGTGAAGACGTTGAGGCCGAGGTGCCGCACCCCGGCGGCCAGGCACTCGCGTTCGGCGAGCAGCATCAGCGTGCGTCCGTGCCCCTCGCCCTGATGGGCCGGGGACACCTCGACCTTCATCACCCAGGCGAGCGGTTCGCCGTCCGGCAGGTCGCGCAGGCGCGGTTGCAGCCAGAGCAGGCCGTAGGGGCCCTCCCCGCCGTTGGCGCCGTACAGGCGGCGCACGACCATGCCGGGGGCCTCCGGGTCCGGCGGGGGCGGGCTCTGCGGCCCCGCGGCCACGCGGGCGCGGGCCTGTTCCTCGGTGAGTCCGGAACCGACCAGAATGCGGACGTAGTCGTCTGCGGACTCCTCGTACCAGGCCCGGAGTTCGGCCGGGTCCTCGAAGGGGCGCGCGCTCACCCCGGCGGGCAGTTCGGGGGCGTCGACCAGCGGCTTGGACATGGCCAGGGCCCGCTCCGTGTAGCCGAGGGTCGCGGCGAGCCCCCGGGCCGCCGCGGCCGCGGCCGGGACGGCGACGTCGACCCGGGTGCAGCCCCACGTGCGCAGCACCTCCTCGGCGGCCAGCCCGCCGAACGTGCCGCGTCCCCGGCCGCGGCCCTCGGTGACCTCCAACTCGGATATTCTCCCGAAGAGTTGATCGCCCCACGGGTCGGCGGTGGTGCGCAGCGCGCCGACCGGGTGGCCGTTCGAGAGGATCAGCCAGCGTCTGGTGCGGCCGCCGGCCGCGGTGGGTGTCTCCGGGCCCTCGGGGCGCAGCGTGGTGGTCATGTGGTGTGCCTTCCCCCTGCACCGAGGGTTATCCACCCGGCCGGCGCGCTCTGCCGATCCGTTCGCCCGGGGACGGGATCAGGGGTCGAGGTCGTCGCCGCTGCGCTCGGCGAAGACCGCCATGGCCTTGGCGGTGACGGGGCCGATGCCGGGGAGTTCGCGGTCGTCGACGCGGGTGACGGCCTGGACGTCGCGGGTGGTGGAGGTCAGGAAGACCTCCTCGGCGTCCCGGAGGGCGTCGAGCGGGAGGTCGGTCTCCTCGGCGCCGCACCAGTCGACGACGAGCTGCCGGGTGATGCCGGCCAGGCAGCCGGAGGCGAGGGTCGGGGTGAGCAGGCGGCCGCCGAGGACCACGAAGACGTTGGAGCCGGTGCCCTCGCAGAGCAGGCCGGCGGTGTTGGCGAACAGGGCCTCGGAGGCGCCGGCCCGGTGGGCGGCGGCCAGGGCGACGACGTTCTCGGCGTAGGAGGTGGTCTTGAGGCCGGCGACGGCGCTGTGCTCGTTGCGGCGCCACGGGACGACCGCCACCGCCGTCTCGTCCGGGCGGCGGCCGATCGCGCTGAGGGCGACGACCAGGGTGGGGCCGGCGGTGCCGCGCTCGGAGCTCAGCGGACTGTTACCGCCGGTGTAGGTGATGCGCAGCCGGCCGAGCGGCGCGGGGTTGGCGGCGAGGACCCGGGCGCAGGCCTCGCGGAGCAGGTCGTGGTCGGGGTCGGCCAGGCCGAGGCCGCGGGCGGAGCGGGTGAGCCGGTCGAGGTGGCGGGTGACCGCGAAGGCCCGGCCGTCGACCGTCTTCAGGGTCTCGAAGACGCCGTCGCCGGTGGTGAGGCCGTGGTCGAGGACCGAGACGGCCGCGTCGGCGGAGTCGACGAGGGCGCCGTTGACCCAGCTCGTGGTGCGGTTGTGCATCGAGTGCTGCTCCTAGGCGGTGAGGGCTGGGGCCCCGGTCGGGTCGGATCCGCTGCCGGATGCGCCACCGGGCTCGCTGCCCGACGCTATCGCGACCAGGCGGGCGGCCTTCAGTTCGGTTTCGGCCCATTCGCGCTCGGGGTCGGAGCCCCAGGTGATGCCGGCACCGGTGCCGAAGCGCAGGACGGGTGCGCCGGGGTCCGTCCGGTCGATCCAGAAGGTGCGGATGCCGACGGCGAGTTCGGCCTCGCCGCGGTCGGCGTCGACCCAGCCGACGGCACCGCAGTACGGGCCGCGCGGGGCGGTCTCCAGGGCTTCGATGATCCGCAGGGCGCTGGACTTGGGGGCTCCGGTGACGGAGCCGGGCGGGAAGGTGGCCGCGAGGAGTTCGGGCCAGCCGTCGCCTTCGCGCAGGGTGCCCTCGACGGTGGAGACGAGGTGGACCAGACCCGGGTGCTTCTCGACGGCGCAGAGGTCGGGGACGGTGACGCTGCCGGTCTCGCAGACCCGGCCGAGGTCGTTGCGGACCAGGTCGACGATCATCACGTTCTCGGCGTGGTCCTTGTCGAGGAGGTCGTCCTCGGTACGGCCGGTGCCCTTGATCGGACCGGAGGAGACGGTGCGGCCGACGCGGCGCAGGTAGAGCTCGGGCGAGGCGGTGGCGATCTCGACGCCGTGGTCGGGCAGCCGGATGGTGCCGGCGTACGGGGCGGGGTTCCCGTGGGCGAGGAGGCCGGTGAGGGCGTCGACGTCGCTGCGGTCCGGGTCGGGCAGCGGCGCGGAGAGCACCCGGCAGAGGTTGGCCTGGTAGACCTCGCCGGCGGCTATGTGCTCGCGGATGCGGCGGACTCCCGCGGTGTAGGCGGCGCGGTCGAGGGAGCTGTGCCAGCTGCCGGCCTCCGGTCCGCGCCAGCCGGCGCCCGACGGCGGGGCGGGCGCCGGGCGGACCTCGTCGAAGCGGGCACAGGTGAGGCGGCCCTCGAAGTCGTAGGCGACGGCCCAGTGGCCGGCGGAGTCGAGGGCGGCCGGGTCCGAGGTGACGTCGCGCAGTCCGGTGGCCAGACGGCCGCCGAAGCGTGCGAGCGGGGTGCGGGGGTCGGGGTGACCGGACACGGTTCTCCTGCGCGGTGGTGCTGGGGGCGGTGCCTGAAGTGTAGGTCGGGGGCGCGGGAGAGCGGCGGCTCGCGCCCCCGCGTACGAGCAGGTGCGCGCGTCGCGTGGGTGTGCGCCGGGTGACCTGCGGATGATCGTCCGGGAGCGCCCCAGGTGGTGGCCGGTGCCCTCCCGGAAGGGCTGACGGGACGGCACTCACCGGCCATCCCCTCGGCATGCTGCGGGAACGGATTTTTAGCTGGCCCGGGAATCCGCTAGAGTTCAACACGTCGCCAGGGAGCGCAGCCGAAGAAAAGCGGTGAAGCCCCCCGGGAGACAGGCGGACGTGGCTCAGTTGGTAGAGCATCACCTTGCCAAGGTGAGGGTCGCGAGTTCGAATCTCGTCGTCCGCTCGATGGAGAACAGTGTAAGATCGTTCTTCATGCGTTGCCTGGTGGAGTGGCCGAGAGGCGAGGCAACGGCCTGCAAAGCCGTGTACACGGGTTCAAATCCCGTCTCCACCTCCAAGAGGATCCCCCGGTTCCACCGGGGGCCTCCCCGCGCGATTAGCTCAGCGGGAGAGCACTACCTTGACACGGTAGGGGTCACTGGTTCAATCCCAGTATCGCGCACGTCAGGCCCTTCGAGGCTTGCTGCAACACCACCGCACCAGGCGCGATTAGCTCAGCGGGAGAGCACTACCTTGACACGGTAGGGGTCACTGGTTCAATCCCAGTATCGCGCACGTCAGGCCCTTCGAGGCTTGCT
>NZ_JBSFWR010000196.1:0-5286 GCF_053594915.1 Kitasatospora sp. NPDC002543
ACTCCCGACCCCCCGGGCCCCCCCCCCGCCGCCCGCCCCCCCCCCCCGGGGGGCGCCGGCCGTCGGCGTTGCCGGGCCGTCCCCGCGGGTCCGTCAGCGGGGCCGGCCGGCGGGGGAGGCCGGGACCGCCGCGCTCCACGAGGCCTCGTCCGCGCCGAACACGGTGAACCGGGTGAGCAGGCCGGCCAGTCCGCCGGCCTCCCGCACCGAGGGGATCCCCGCCGCGGTGCCGTTGGCGCAGAGCCGCACGCCCCCCTCGGCCCGGCACACCGGGGTGCCGCCGTCCGGCCGGCCGTCCGCGAACACCCCGAAGCCGTCCGGCTGGACCGTGACGCTCAGCCACTTCCCGTCGACGGTGTACGAGAGGATGGCGCTCCACGGGGGCTCGGAGTCCTTGGACGGCCGGTGGACCTCGGCGGTCCGCAGCACGAGGTCGGCGGGCACGCCGGTGGGCCGCACCGGGAACGGGACGTCCCAGGCGCCGAACCGGACGTCGGCCGCGACCCGGAGCAGGTCGTCCTGGATCTTCGCCCCGAGCCAGACGGTGGCGCGCAGTTCGGCCCAGCGGCCGGAGGGGGTCGACCAGCGCAGGCCGACCGTGGTCCCCGACTCGTCGGTGACCAGCCAGCGGGCCTCCCGGCCGGCGACCGCGGGCGCGGCGGTGGTGTGGGCGCCGGGCGCCAGGGTCTCGTCGGCACCGCCCAGCAGCCGGAGCTTCAGGTCGGGGACCGCGTTCAGGACGGCGGTCGTGGTGGCCGCGGTGGCGACGGACCGGCCGTCGGACTCCGCGTAGCCCACGGTCGGCCGGGCCAGCCACGGCGGCAGCCAGCCGAAGCGGACCTCCGAGCCCAGCGGACCGGTGGCGGCCGCCGGCGTCGGCGCGGTGGTCGGGGACGGGGCGAGCGAGACCGGGGCGGTCGGCGCGGGGACGGCGGGCGGGGGCGGCCCGCCGGCCGGGCGCAGCAGCAGCACCCCGGCCAGGACGGCGGCGGCCGACCCGGCGGCCACGCCGGTCAGGGCCTGCCGGCGGCGGCGCAGCCGGGCCCGCCCGCGGGCGATCACGGCCGGGGCGTCGAGGGCGGCGGGCGGCGCCGGGGTCTCGGCGAGGGCACTCAGCCGGGCGGTCAGATCACGCTGCTCGTGCGACCTCATGACGTCCTCTCGACGGTGGTGGGACGGGCGTCGAGCGCGGTCCGGAGGGTGGCGAGAGCCCGCGAGGTCTGGCTCTTCACCGTGCCCGAGGAACAGCTCATCGCGTCGGCGGTCTGATCGACCGTGAGGTCGCAGTAGTACCGGAGCACCACGGTGGCCCGCTGCTTGGGCGGCAGCTCGGCCAGCGCCCGGCGCAGGTCGAGCCGGGCGTCGAGGTCCGCGACCACCGACGCGACGTCCGCCGGCGTCGCGGTCCGCGTGGTCCGCCGCCACCAGGAGGTGCGCTGCTCGGCGAGGAAGGTGTTGACCAGCACCCTGCGGGCGTAGCCGTCCAGGTTCTCGACCCGGCCGGCCCGTGACCAGTTCACGTACAGCTTGGTCGCGCACTCCTGCACCAGGTCGTCGGCCCGGTGCCAGTCCCCGCACAGCAGATAGGCGACCTTGCGCAGCCAGCCGCTCCTGGAGGCCACGTACTCCGTGAACTCCGTGTCGCGCGTCCGCTTCGCCATCCGCACCCCCTCTCGTCGTGGTGGCGGCGCGCTGCCGCGCCGTCCGCCGCTCTAATGCGGGCCGCGGCCGGAAGGTTGCACGCGGAGCGCGCGGGCGGCGCACGTAGGCTTTCCGCCATGCCCAACGGCCGGTACTCGCTCCACGACCCTCACGACCACGTCCCGCTCGGGGAGGAGCGCTTCAGCTGCGCCCCCGGGGCGGCCGGCTGGCGGTACGTCTCCAAGACCTACGCGCCGGACGGCCGGGTGCTCGGCAGCACCGACCTCACCCTGGACTCGCGGGCCCGGCCGCTGCGGATGGAACTGCGGGCCGGCGGCTGGCAGGTGCGCGGCGGGGCGGTGGACGGGGTGGCCTGGGTCCGCACCGACGCTGCCGACCCCGCGGGCGAGCACGCGGCGGAGGGCCACGACCGGGCGCACGCCTTCACCGGGCGCTCGCCGGGCTTCCTGGTCGCCACCGCCCGGCTGCTGCGGCTGAGTGAGGGGGCGAGCGCGCGGGTGCGGCTGGTGGCCTTCACGGAGCCGGTGCTGGCGCCGCGCACCCTCGACCAGGGCTGGCTGCTGGAGGGCGTCGACACCCACGGGACGGACTCGGGCCCCCTGGTGGTCGAGCGGTACCAGGTGGCGGATCTGGAGACGGGGGAGCAGCAGGTCGTGCACCTGGCGGGGGACGTGGTGCTGGCGGCGGAGGGCGTCGAGCTGGAGGAGCTGGAGTCGCCGCCGAACGCCTGGCGGGTGGGGGCGGAGGAGGAGTAGCGGGCCGGTGCGGGCCCTGTGGCCTTGGCCCGGGCGGGCGGGGCTCAGGGGGCGGTCCTCAGGCGGGCGGTCCTCAGGCGGGTGGGGCGAAGCCGGTGCCGGGGGAGGACTTGTCGAGGGAGGGCTTGTCGTGGGACGGGGCGGCGGGCTGCGCGGGCACAGACGGCGCGGCGGGTGCGGCCGGCGCCGCGGTCGCGGGCTGCTGCGCCGGCAGGCCGAGGACCCGGACGGGCCGTCCGTCGGCCGGGCCCGCCGGAGCCGGCGCGGGGAACGGACCGGAGGCCGGACGGGGAGCCGGGATCTGGGTGGTGTTCTGGGTGGGGACCGGCCGGCCGGGTGCCGGTGCGCCCGCCCACAGCTGCTCCTGGGCCCGCGTCCACTCCCGCCGCTGGCGCTCGGTGAGCACCGCGCCCAGGTACGCCGCCGGGTGCAGCCCCGGTGCGATCGGGTGGCCGATCCGGGCGGACAGGTCCCCGGCCAGCCGGGTGGACATCCGGAGCATCACGGCCGGGTCCAACTGGCCGATCCGGCCCAGGAGTTGGCGGATGGCCAGCCACAGCGGCTCCGGTACGGCGGACAGGTCCATCGCGACCAGCTCGTGGCCCATCGACTGCAGCAGGTGCGGGTGCACCGGCGGCAGCGGGGAGGCGGATCCGCCCGCGCCCGGCGTGCGCTCACGGACGACCACCGTCCCGGCGAAGATGTCTCCGAGCCGCTTGCCGTCCGAGTTCACCACCGAGGTGATCACGGCCGGAGCACCGGTCAGCGCGATCAGCTCGACGAAGCCGACCAGCCCGCGCACCAGCGAGTGCCGGAACCGCACCGGACCGCCGTCGGTGCGCACCACCCGCAGGCCGAGCGTGGCCTTGCCCAGCGAGCGGCCACGGGTGAGGGTCTCGATCATCACGGGGACGGCCACCAGGAAGAACACCATCAGGCCGATCATCGTGGCGGCCAGCGCCGCGCCGTCGAGGCCGATCAGCGCGAGGCTCAGCAGCAGCGTGAACACCAGGAAGGCGGCGAACTCCACCAGCAGGTCGATCACGATCGCCAGGGCCCTGCTCGGAAGCTTCGCCGTCTGGAGGCCGAGAACGACCGCCTCACCCGTCACCAGGTCGCTCAAGACACCTGTCCGTTCACGTTCTTGGAGCCCGTACGGCTCGCTCATGGAGATCCGCCCCTGGGGGAGCAGCTGTGCCGGGGGAGGGAATCACCCCGGATCGGCTCCCCGTGAGCTGCTCTCCGCAGTCTGATCCGCAGTCGCCAACATACGGGGCCCGGTGGGCGCACGGGAAGTGAGATCCCGACGGCCGGAGCGGCCACCGCTGCTGGCATGCTGGGCCGCACGTGTCCGCCCGGACCCGCGGGCCCGGACCCGCCCGCGCCCGTATCCGTACGTCCGCGACCGCACGTCAACGAGCCGGCACGTCCGAGCCCGCCGTCGATCATGGAGCCGCCGAAATGGACCTGGACGTCTTCGTCGCCACCCACCAGGGGGAGTGGGCCCGGCTGGACGCCCTCGCCCGCCGCCGCCGGCTCGGCGGCGAGGAGGCCGACGAACTGGTCACCCTCTACCAGCGCGCCACCGGACACCTCGCCAAGGTCCAGGCCGCCGCGCCGGACCCCGCGCTGGTGAGCCGGCTGACCGGCCTGGTCTCCCGCGCCCGCGGCGCGGTGACCGGCGCCCGGAGCAACGGCTGGCAGGACGTCGCCCGCTACTACACGGTGAGCTTCCCGGCCGCCCTCTACCGCGCGCGCCGCTGGTGGATGCCGGTCGCGGTCGTCTCCATGGTCGGCACTGCGCTGATCGCGTGGTGGATGGCCACCCACCCCGAGGTGCGCAACAGCCTGGTCTCCCCCGAGTACCTCCAGGAGCTCACCCGCCCCGGCGGCCAGTACGAGGCGTACTACTCGGACCGGCCCGCCAGCTCCTTCGCGGCTCAGGTCTGGACGAACAACGCCTGGATCGCCGTGCAGTGCCTGCTGTTCGGGATCGCGCTGGGCATCCCGGTGCTCTACGTGATGTGGAGCAACGTGCTGAACCTCGGCATCGGCGTCGGGCTGATGGCCTCCGCCGGCCGCCTCGACGTCTTCCTCGGCCTGCTCATTCCGCACGGCCTGCTGGAGCTGACCGCGGTCTTCGTGGCCGGCGGCCTCGGCCTGCGCCTCGGCTGGACCGTCATCGACCCCGGTCCGCGCAGCCGCTCGGTGGCACTGGCGGAACAGGGACGGGCGATCATCGGCATGTCCATCGGCTTGGCGACGGTCCTGGCGGTCTCCGGTGTCCTCGAAGCCTTCGTGACCCCGTCCGGCCTGCCGACCTGGGCCCGCATCTCCATCGGCGTCCTGGCCGAGGTGGCCTTCCTCCTCTACGCGCTCGTCCTGGGTCGCAGGGCGGCCGAGGGCGGAGAGTTCGGCGATCTGGACGCGGCCGACCGGGCGGACCTTCAGCCGGTGGCGGCCTGAGCCGATGTGATCGACAGGCCTCTGACCTGCTACTCTTCTTCTCACCCCGGCCAAACCATTGACGTGGTGAGGGTGGGCTAGTAGGTTTCAACGGTTGGGACCGACTGGACAACAGTCGGGCCCGGGCGTTAGTGTCTGCGACACCGCCGAATCGAGGCCCGTGCGTTTCACGAAATGCGCATCCTCTGACGAAGCAAATCCCACGGACTGAGCACTCCGAAAGCCTTGATAGGCTTCGGAACGAAGTTCGCAGGAAATCCCGCCGGCGGGAATCGGATGAATGAAACTCCGGAAAACGGAGCGGAAAACATCTGGTAAGCTGGAAACACGAAAGAACGAAGCCCGGAGGGTCCGCTGGAAGGCGGTCCGAAGGAAGCGTCCGTTCCTTGAGAACTCAACAGCG
>NZ_JBSFWR010000197.1:0-5204 GCF_053594915.1 Kitasatospora sp. NPDC002543
GCCGGGGAGGGTGTCCGGTGTGTGGCGTTGGTGCGGTCGCGTCGGCCGGAGGCGGAGTCGGCGGTGGCCGGACTGGGCGCGGTGTTCGCGGCCGGGGTCCAGCCGGACTGGTCGGCGGTGTTCGCGGGCACCGGCGCCCGGACGGTGGAACTGCCGACGTACGCCTTCCAGCACGAGCGGTTCTGGCTGGAGTCGGGTGCCTCGGCCGGTGACGTGTCGGCGGCGGGCCTGACCTCGGCCGAACACCCACTGCTCGGCGCACTGGTCCAACTCCCGGAGGACGGCAGCCTCGTCGCCACCGCCAAACTCTCCCTGCGCACCCACCCGTGGCTGGCCGACCACCGGGTGTCGGGCGTGGTGGTGCTGCCGGGGACCGGGCTGCTGGAGCTGGTGGTCCGGGCCGGTGACGAGCTGGGTGTCGGCGCGGTCGAGGAGCTGGTGATCGAGGCGCCGCTGGTGGTGCCGGACACCGGCGGGGTGCAGCTGCGGGTGGTGGTCTCCGGTGCGGACGCGGCCGGGCGCCGGACGGTGGGCGTGTACTCGCGGACGGAGGGGGCTTCGGCCGACCTGTCGTGGGCCCGGCACGCCACCGGCACGCTCACCGAGGCCGACAGCGAGGCCGACGCGGCGGCGACCGGTGCCACGGCGTCGACCGAGTGGCCCCCGTCCGGCGCGGAGCGCGTGGACACCGAGGGCTTCTACGAGCGCCAGGCCGAGACCGGCTACGGCTACGGGCCGTCGTTCCAGGGGCTTCGGGCGGTGTGGACGCGGGGCGAGGAGGTCTTCGCCGAGGTCGAACTGCCCGAGCAGCTCCGGGGCGAGGCCGGCCGCTACGGCCTGCACCCGGCCCTGCTGGACGCCGCCTTGCACGCCACCAGCTTCGGGGCCGTCGCCCAGGGCGAGGGCCGGCTGCTGCTGCCGTTCGCCTGGAACGGTGTCCGTCTGCACGCCGCCGGTGCGTCGGCGCTGCGGGTCCGGGTGACCCGCTCCGGGGCGGACAGCGTGACGCTCCGGATCGCCGATGCCGGAGGGGCCTCGCTGGTCGACGTCGAGTCCCTGGCCTTCCGTGCGGTGACCGGTGACCAGTTGTCGTCGGCGGGGCGTGGTGCGGGGGATGCGCTGTTCCGGGTGGAGTGGGTGCCGGTGGTGCTGCCGGAGGGTGGCGCTGCCGAGCCGGAGGTGCTGGATCTGACCGGCGACCTGCTCGGCGAGGTGGCAGGTGAGGGGCCGGAGCGGGCTCGGGTGCTGGCCGGGCGTGCCGTGGAGTGGATGCGGGAGCGGTTGGCCGGTGAGGGTTCCGGTGTGTCGGTGGTGCTGACCCGTGGGGTGGCGCAGGATCCGGCGGTGGCCGCGGTCTGGGGTCTGGTGCGGTCGGCGCAGGCGGAGAACCCGGGCCGGTTCGTGGTGGTGGACGTCGACGCGGACACGGACGCTTCGGTGTCGTCGCGCGGTCCGGTGGCGCGGGCGGTGGCGTCGGGTGAGCCGCAGGTCGTGCTGGCCGGCGGGGAGGCGCGGGTGCCCCGGTTGGTGCGTGCGGGCGCGGAGGCGGCGGAGCCGGTGTTCGGTTCGCTGGATCCGCGGGGCACGGTGCTGGTGAGCGGTGGTGGTGCGCTGGGTGCTTTGGTGGCGCGGCATTTGGTGGTGGCGCACGGGGTGCGGCATCTGGTGCTGGCGAGCCGTCGTGGTGCTGCCGCTGCCGGGGTCGGTGAACTGGTGGAGGGCTTGCGGGAGTCGGGCGCCGCGTCGGTGGACGTGGTGGCCTGTGATCTGGGTGACCGGGCGTCGGTGGCCGGTCTGTTGGCGTCGGTGCCGGCGGAGCGTGGGCTGACGGCGGTGGTGCACACGGCCGGTGTGCTGGACGACGGTGTGGTGACGGCGTTGACGCCGGAGCGTCTGGACGGGGTGTTCCGTCCGAAGGTCGACGCCGCCTGGCACCTGCACGAGTTGACCCGAGACACGGACCTGGCCGCGTTCGTGCTGTTCTCGTCGGCGGCCGGTGTGCTGGGCAACCCTGGTCAGGGCAACTACGCCGCGGCCAACGGGTTCCTGGACGGTCTGGCGCGGCAGCGGCGGGCCCAGGGCCTGCCCGCGGTCTCCCTGGCCTGGGGCCTCTGGGCGCAGTCGGCCGGCATGGGCGGCCGGCTCGACGAGGGCGGCGCCCGCGGGATCCGGCGCGGTGGAATGCTGGAACTCTCCGCGGTGGAGGGGATGGCCCTGCTCGACGCCGGGCTCCGCTCGGCCGTACCGGACCTCACCCCCGCCAAGCTGGACCTCGGCGGTCTCGCCGACGCGGCCCCCGGCACGGTCTCGCCGCTCCTGCGGCAGCTGGTCCGCCCCCGGCGCCGGGCCGCACAGCCGGCCGCCGTCACGGAGGGGCAGACGCTCGGCCGCCGGCTGGCCGGACTGTCCGAGGCGGAGCGGGCGAAGGTGGTGCTCGACCTCGTACGGGGCAGCGCGGCGGCCGTACTGGGACGCTCCGGGGCGAACGCGATCGGTGCGCAGCAGGCGTTCAAGGACGTCGGCTTCGACTCCCTCACCGCCGTCGAACTCCGCAACCGCATCTCCGACGCGAGCGGGGTCCGGCTGCCGGCCACCCTGCTCTTCGACTACCCCACGCCCGCCGCGATCGCCGAGCACCTGCGGGACCGGCTCGTCCCCGAGGCGGCGGGTGGCGCGGACTCCGTGGCGGCCGAGCTGGAACGGCTGGACGCGGCCTTCTCCGCACTGCTCGCGGACGAGCACACGCGCTCCGAAGTGGCCAGAAAGATCGGTGAGTTGGTGACCAAGTGGGGGATCGGCCCGAGCGCCCCCGCGATCGACACCGATCTCGACGCGGCGACCGACGACGAGTTCTTCGACCTCATGGACGAGGAACTCGGGCTGTCCTGAACCAGCCCGTCGTGAACCGCAGACAGTGCCCCGCCCGACCCAAGGAACAGGCTGACCATGGCGAATGACGAGAAGATCCGCGATTACCTGAAGCGCGCGGTCACCGACCTCCGGCAGACCCGCAAACGGCTGGAGGAGCTCGAGTCGAGGGACCACGAGCCGATCGCGATCGTCGGGATGGCCTGCCGGCTGCCGGGCGGGGTGACGTCCCCCGAGGAGCTGTGGCGGCTGCTGGTGGACGAGCGGGACGCGATCTCGGAGTTCCCGGACGACCGCGGCTGGGACCTGGACGGCCTGTTCGACCCGGACCCGGACCGGGTGGGGGCCTCGTACGTCCGTGAGGGCGGCTTCCTGCGGGACGCCGGAGGGTTCGACGCGGGGTTCTTCGGGATCTCGCCGCGCGAGGCGCTGGCGATGGACCCGCAGCAGCGGCTGTTGCTGGAGACCTCGTGGGAGGCCTTCGAGCGGGCGGGCATCGACCCCACCGCGCTGCACGGCCGCAAGGTCGGCGTCTACTCCGGCGTCATGTACCACGACTACGCGACCAAGGTGTCTCCGCTGCCCGAGGGGATCGAGGGTTACCTGGGCACCGGGACGGCCGGCAGTGTCGCCTCCGGTCGGGTGTCGTACACGCTGGGTCTCGAGGGCCCTGCGGTGACGGTGGACACGGCGTGCTCGTCCTCGCTGGTGGCGCTGCACCTGGCCGCGCAGTCGCTGCGCCAGGGCGAGACGGAGATGGCCCTGGTCGGCGGCGTCACGGTGATGTCCGAGCCGCTGGCCTTCGTGGAGTTCTCGCGGCAGCGGGGGCTGGCGGTCGATGGCCGGTGCAAGGCGTTCGCGGCCGCCGCCGATGGGACGGCGTGGGCCGAGGGTGTGGCGGTGGTGTTGTTGGAGCGGTTGTCGGAGGCGCGTCGGCGTGGGCACCGGGTGCTGGCGGTGGTGCGGGGCAGCGCGGTGAATCAGGACGGTGCGTCGAACGGTCTGACGGCGCCGAACGGTCCGTCGCAGCAGCGGGTGATTCGGCAGGCGTTGGCGAGTGCCCGGTTGGCGTCGGCGGATGTGGATGTGGTGGAGGCGCACGGTACGGGGACGGCGCTGGGTGATCCGATCGAGGCGCAGGCGTTGCTGGCGACGTACGGGCAGGGCCGGGAGGCCGAACGTCCTTTGTGGCTGGGGTCGTTGAAGTCGAACATCGGTCATGCGCAGGCGTCCGCGGGTGTGGCGGGTGTGATCAAGATGGTGCTGGCGATGCGGCACGGGGTGATGCCGAAGACGCTGCATGTGGACGAGCCGTCGCCGAAGGTGGACTGGTCGGCGGGCGCGGTGGAGTTGCTGACCGAGGCGCGGGAATGGCCGGCGGTCGAGGGGCGCCCGCGCCGGGCCGCCGTCTCCTCCTTCGGGTTCGGTGGCACCAACGCCCATGTGATCATCGAAGCCCCCTCGGCTTCCGAAGCCCCCGAAGCCCCCGAGGCGCTCGACGCCGAGCAGCCGGGTGGCGCCGAGCAGCCCGTCGAGGCCGTGGAGCGTGGCACTCTTCCGCTCGTGCCGTGGGTGCTGTCGGCGCGCTCGGAGGCGGGGCTGCGAGGTCAGGCGGCCCGGCTGCTCGCGCTGGTGGAGGGCGATGCGGAGCTGGACCCGATGGACGTCGGGTTCTCGCTGGCCACGACCAGGGCCGCGATGGACCACCGCGCCGCCGTGGTGGGCGCCGACCACGCGACGCTGAGGGAAGCGCTGGCCGCGGTGGCGGAAGGCGATTCGACGCCTGCGCCTCAGGGTGGCACGGCGGTGCTGTTCACCGGGCAGGGCAGTCAGCGGTTGGGGATGGGCCGGGGGTTGTACGAGGCGTTCCCGGTGTTCGCGAAGGCTTTCGACGAGGTGTGTGCGGAGCTGGATCCGCACCTGGAGGTGCCGTTGCGGGAGGTGGTCTGGGGCGGGGACGCCTCCGCCGTGGAGGCGACGGGGGTGGCGCAGCCGGGTCTGTTCGCGTTCGAGGTGGCGCTGTTCCGTCTGGTCGAGTCCTGGGGCGTGCAGGCTGATTTCGTGGCCGGTCATTCGGTGGGTGAGCTGGCGGCGGCGCATGTGGCGGGGGTGTTCTCACTGGCGGATGCGGCGCGGCTGGTGGCGGCGCGTGGCCGCCTGATGCAGGCGCTTCCGACCGGTGGTGCGATGGTCGCGGTGCGGGCGACGGAGGCCGAGGTGACGGCCGAACTGCGTGATGGCGTGTCGATCGCGGCGGTGAACGGCCCGTCGCAGGTGGTGATTTCGGGTGCCGAGGACGCCGTCTTGGAGGTGGCGTCGCGGTTCGGCAGGTCGAA
>NZ_JBSFWR010000198.1:0-5199 GCF_053594915.1 Kitasatospora sp. NPDC002543
CTTGCGGCCGCTGCCGGTCAGGTCGGCGAAGAAGACCCGGGCCGGGTCGGTCTAGACGTTCTTCACCCGGGCCTCGGGGTGGCCCGGACCGCACCGGGCCTCACCGGGCCGCACCACAGCGTTGCCGCCCCTGCCGCGGCGGCGTCAGCGCTCCATCACCCACACCAGCTGCCGTCCGGTCTCGCCCGGGGCGCGGACGGCGACGTCGGCGATCCGGTCCAGCCGGTACCCGAGCTTGCGCGGGACGGCAGCACTGGCCCCGTTCGCCCGGTCGCAGCGGATCTCCACCCGGGCGATCCCGGGCAGCGCCAGCGCGGCCTCGGTCAGCGCCCCGGCCGCGGCGGTGGCGATGCCGCGGCCGACGTGCCCGGCGGCGACCCAGTACCCGATCTCCAGCGCGCCCGGCCCGATCCGCCCGTGCAGGCCGAAGGCGCCGATCACGCCGCCGGGTTCGGCGTCCAGGCCGGCCAGGTAGATGAAGTCGGTGCCGGCCTCCCAGGCGGCCGCGCCGGCTCTGGTCAGCTCCGCGGTCTGGGCCCGGGAGGGGGCCTCGGCCGCCCACTCCATCCAGGGCCGCAGGTGGTCCAGGTTGGCGTGGACGGCCCGGTTCAGCGCCGCCGTGTGGGTGCTGCGGCGCCGGCGCAGCCAGAGGCCGCCGGGCAGCCGCAGCCGTTCCGGCGGCCGACCGGCGGTCACCTCCGTCACGGGGGCCGCGGCGGTCTCCGGCCCCCGTGACGCGGCTGCTTCCGGTGCCCGGCCGACGGTCGCTTCCGGCACCGGGGACGCGGCCGCTTCCGCCGCCCGGGCGGCGGTCACCCCGCGGCCGGGGGCAGGCCGCAGGAGCGTGGCTGTGCTTGGCTCATGACGGCGATTATGTCCTTGGCCGGGACCTGTCACCATCGGTTATCCCCCCGGTGGCGGGCGCGCCCGGCCGCACCCCGGCGCGTCAGAGCCGGACCATCACCTCGTCGAGCTCCTTGCGCCGCAGATCCGGCACGCGCGCCCCCTCGGCCGGGTAGCCGACCGGGATCACGTACGCCGCCCGCTCCTCCGCCGGGCGGTCGCACACCTCGTTGAGGAACTTCATCGGGCTCGGGGTGTGGGTGAGCGTGGCCAGGCCGGCCTGGTGCAGCGTGGACAGCAGCAGTCCGACCGCGATCCCCACCGACTCCTTGGTGTAGTACGGGCGCGGCGACTCGGGGCCCTTGTGCACCTCGAACACCACGATCACGGCCGGCGCGTCCTCCAGGAACGGCTTGCGCCAGTCGGTGCCGATCGGGGCGAGTGCGGCCAGCCACTCCTCCGAGGCCCGGTGGTCGTAGAACTCGCGTTCCTCGGCCTCGGCCGCCTCGCGCAGCCGCCGCTTGCGCTCCGGATCGGTGATCACCACGAACCGCCAGGGCTGCACGTGCGCGCCGCTGGGCGCGGTGCTCGCGGTCCGGACCGCCCATTCGACCACCCCGTCCGGGATCGGGCGGGTGGAGTAGTCGCGGACGGTCCGGCGCTGGGCCATCACGTCGTGGAAGGACCTGCTGCGGGCCTCGGCCTCGTGGGCGGGCACCGTCATGGGGATGAGCGGGACGGTCGGGTGGGACGTCCCCGCCACGGCGCTGTCTGTGCTGTCAACCATGGCGGACAGCACAGCACATGACGGCCCCTCCGGGAAGAGGTCCAGACCGATAGGTAGAGACCAATCCGGAAAGACCGCCCGCCTCCGGAAGGCCGCCCGCCTCCGAAAGACCGCCGCCTCCGGAAGGCCGCCGCTTCCGGACAGCGCCCGGTGCTACAGCTCGTGCACCCGACCGTCCCGGACCTCGATCCGCCGGTTCACCGACACCGTGTCCAGCATCCGCCGGTCGTGGGTCACCAGCAGCAGGGTGCCGGTGTACGAGCCGAGCGCGGACTCCAGCTGCTCGATCGCGGGCAGGTCCAGGTGGTTGGTGGGCTCGTCCAGCACCAGCAGGTTGACCCCGCGGGCCTGCAGCAGCGCCAGCGCGGCCCGGGTGCGCTCGCCGGGGGAGAGGGTGCCGGCCGGACGCAGCACGTGCACCGCCTTGAGGCCGAACTTGGCCAGCAGGGTGCGCACGTCCTCCGGCGAGAGCTCCGGCACCGCGGCCGAGAAGGCCTCCAGCAGCGGCTCCCCGCCCAGGAACAGGCCGCGCGCCTGGTCGACCTCGCCGACCACCACGCCGGAGCCCAGCGAGGCGCTGCCGCCGTCGAGTTCGAGCCGGCCGAGCAGGGCGGCCAGCAGCGTGGACTTGCCCGCGCCGTTGGCGCCGGTGATGGCGACCCGGTCCGCCCAGTCGATCTGCAGGTCCACCGGCCCGAAGGCGAAGTCGCCGCGCCGGGCGACGGCCGCGCGCAGGGTGGCGACCACCGAGCCGGAGCGCGGCGCGGTGGCGATCTCCATCCGCAGCTCCCACTCCTTGCGGGGCTCCTCGACCACGTCCAGCCGCTCGATCATCCGCTGGGTCTGCCGAGCCTTGGAGGCCTGCTTCTCGGTGGACTCGGCGCGGGTGGCGCGGGCCTTCTTGTCGTTGTCGCCGCCCTTGCGGCGGGCGTTGCGGACGCCGTGCTCCATCCAGTTGCGCTGCATCTGCGCCCGGGACTCCAGCGAGGCCTTGGTGTCGGCGTACTCCTCGTACTCCTCGCGGGCGTGCCGGCGGGCCACCGCCCGCTCCTCCAGGTACGCCTCGTAACCGCCGCCGTACAGGTTGACCTGCTGCTGGTGCAGGTCCAGCTCCAGCACCTTGGTCACGGTGCGGGCCAGGAACTCGCGGTCGTGGCTGATCAGCACGGTGCCGGCGCGCAGGCCCTTGACGAAGGCCTCCAGCCGCTCCAGGCCGTCCAGGTCGAGGTCGTTGGTGGGCTCGTCCAGCAGGAACACGTCGTAGCGGGAGAGCAACAGCGAGGCCAGGCCCGCGCGGGCGGCCTGGCCGCCGGAGAGCGCGGTCATCGGCAGGTCGAGGGAGACCTTCAGCCCGAGCGAGTCGGCGACCTCCTCGGCGCGCTCCTCCAGGTCGGCGCCGCCGAGGTCCAGCCAGCGGTCCAGGCTCGCCGCGTACGCGTCGTCGGCGCCCGGCCGGCCCTCCACCAGGCCCTCGGTGGCCTCGTCCAGCGCGGTCTGCGCGGCCGCCACGCCGGTGCGGCGGGCCAGGAAGTCGCGCACCGACTCGCCCTCGCGCCGCTCGGGCTCCTGCGGCAGGTGGCCGATGTTGGCGCTCGCCGGGCTCAGCCGCAGCGAGCCGCCCTCGGGGGCGTCCAGTCCGGCCAGCAGCCGCAGCAGGGTCGACTTGCCGGCGCCGTTCACGCCGACCAGGCCGATCACGTCGCCGGGGGCGATGACCAGGTCCAGGCCGGAGAAGAGGGTGCGTTCGCCGTGGCCGGCGCTGAGGTCCTTGACTACGAGTGTCGCGCTCATGATGGGGCCGATTGTAGGAGGATCCGGGCGCGCAGCAGAAAAAGGCGGGGGCCGCGGCCGGCTCGGCCACGACCCCCGGATCACCGGGCCCTGATCACCAGGCGCTGATCACCTGGCCCGGATCACTTGGCCTTGATCACTTGGCCTTCTTCGAGAAGTACTCGAACATGTGCTGGGCCACGTCCTCCAGGTACGGCCCGGCCTCGTAGGTGTTCGCGCCGTTGCCGATGGAGGTGTCGCTGACCAGGGCGGGCTTGCCGTCCTTGGTCGCGTACCAGCCGCCGCCGCTGCTGCCGCCGGTCATGTTGCAGCCGATCAGCAGCATCGCCGGGCGGCTCGGGTCGCCGGTCTTCGTGGACGGCTTGCCGCCGTCGCAGTGCTCCAGCTCGACGCCGTCGAAGGGCTTGCCCTCCGGGAAGCCGTAGTTGCTGACGGCACCGACCTGGTCACGCGGGGCGTTGAACCAGAGCGGGACGGACCCGCCGACGGTCTCCTCCAGCGACTTGCCGCCCGGGTTCGGGTTGGCGACCTTGACGATGCCGAAGTCGTACTGGCTCCACGGGCCGCCCTTCTCCGGGTCGGCCTCGGCGGCCCACTGCGGCGAGACCATGCCGGAGGTGGCGGTCCACTCGCCGTACGGCTCGGCGTCCTCCAGCTTGGCCTGCTTGTTGCCGTTGCTCAGCACGCCGTTGCTGTTGAAGGCCGGGGCGAAGGTGATGTCGGTGTAGTACTTGTTGCCCTTGCCGCCGTGCAGGCAGTGGCTGGCGGTCCACACCAGGTTGCTCTTGCCCGGGTTGGCCGGGTCGGAGACGACGGTGCCGGAGCACACGTAGTCCTCGTTGCCGTCCTTGAAGAAGATCTTGCCGTTGACGTGCATGTTCTTCGGGAACGGGTGCGCCACCGGCTTGGCCGGGACCATCGCGGGCAGCTGGTCCGCGCCGCCGCCGGGCTGGGCCGCGGTGGGCTTGGCGCTCGGCGCGGCGCTGGTGGGCGCGCTGGTGGCCGGCGCGGCGCCGGTGGGCTGCGCGGGCGGCTGGGTCGCGTCGGGCGCGGGCTGCGGCAGCGGCTTCGGCTTGGCCTCCAGCAGCTTCTGCAGCGTCCAGTAGCCCTTGACCGCCGGAGTGATGACGTTGGCCTGGGCCCACTTGTCCCAGTCCTCCAGCTTCCAGGTCTTCAGCTCGTCGAGCGTCGGAAGCTTGATCGGAGCCGCGCCCGGCGTACCGGAGGCGCCGGCCGTGGTGCCGGGAGCCGCGGTCACGGCCGGGTCGGCGTTGTCGGGCCCGCACGCGGTGGCGACCACCATGGTCAGCGCGGCGACGGAGGCGCCCAGGACGGCACGGCCCGGCCGGGATATCGGTGACATGAGTTCAAATCCCCCTGTTGACTACCGCCACGCGGCCCGTCCCCGGGTGCGGCCCCACTCGGCCGCAGGCATGGCAGGGGAGGAGTCTGCCATGCGGTCGGGGAACTCCCGAATTCCGTGCGGGGCCCGGGTGGGGCCGTCACCGGATCGGCACGCGACGGGCACCGGGCCTCCGCCTGGTAAAAGATCGTTTCAGAATGACTTTCGAAGGCGCCGGAGGCAGATGATGCTGCAGGCGAGGTCGAGTAGTCCCCGGTGGAGGTCTGCGCGTCGCTCGTAGCGGGTGCGGAGGCGTTTGAACTGGTGGAGCCGGGCGAAGGCGCGCTCTACGACCCAGCGCACCTTGCCGAGTCCGGAACCGTGGGCGACGCCGCGTCGGGCGATCATCGGCTTGATGCCGCGCCGCCGTAGCAGG
>NZ_JBSFWR010000199.1:0-5027 GCF_053594915.1 Kitasatospora sp. NPDC002543
CCAACTACGCGGCCGCCAACACCTTCCTGGACGCGCTGGCCCAGCACCGCCGGGCCCAGGGCCTGCCCGCCCACTCCCTCGCCTGGGGCCTGTGGGACGACACGGCGGGCATGGGCGCCGCGCTCTCCGCGTCCGACACGGCCCGCTGGACCCGCAGCGGCGTCACCCCGCTGGACGCGGCGCACGGCCTGCGGCTGTTCGACGCGGCCCTGGCCGCCGAGGGCGGGCTGCTGGTCCCCGCCGCGCTGAACCCCGGCCGGGCCGCCGCCGACGGCGAGCCGCCCGCGATCTGGCGGGGCCTGGTCCGCGCCACCCGCCGCTCCGCCCGGACGGCCGCCGCCGACCCCGGCGCCGGCGGTTGGGCGCGGCGTATCGCCGCCCTGCCCGACGGCGAACGGCAGGCCACCGTGCTCGACCTGGTGCGCGCCACCGCGGCCACCGCGCTCGGCCACGCCTCCGGCGAGGCCGTCGACGCCACCCAGGCGTTCAAGGAGCAGGGCTTCGACTCGCTCACCGCCGTCGAGCTGCGCAACCAGCTCGGCGCCGCCACCGGTCTGCGGCTGCCGACCGCCCTGGTCTTCGACCACCCCAACCCGGAGGCGCTGACCCGCTACCTGCTCGGCCAGGTCGGCGGGCCGGCCCCGGCCGCCGCAAAGGCCCGCCCGGCCCCGGCGGCCACCGTCGCGGGCGACGACCCGATCGTGATCGTCGGCGCCGCCTGCCGCTACCCGGGCGGGGTCGCCTCGCCCGAGGACCTGTGGCGGCTGGTCGACACCGGCACCGACGCGATCAGCGGCTTCCCCGACAACCGCGGCTGGGACCTGGAGAAGCTCTACGACCCGGACCCGGAGCACAGCGGCACCTCCTACGTGCGCACCGGCGGCTTCCTGCACGACGCCGACCTGTTCGACCGGGAGTTCTTCGGCATCTCCCCGCGCGAGGCCACCGCGATGGACCCGCAGCAGCGGCTGCTGCTGGAGACCGCCTGGGACGCCTTCGAGGACGCGGCGATCGACCCGGGCACGCTGCGCGGCAGCGCCACCGGGGTGTACGTCGGCGCGATGTACGACGACTACGCCTCCCACCTGCCCGCCGTCCCACCGGAGTTCGAGGGCTTCCTGCTGGTCGGCAACACCTCCAGCGTGGTGTCCGGCCGGCTCGCCTACGCGTACGGCCTCGAAGGCCCGGCCGTCACGGTGGACACCGCCTGCTCGTCCTCGCTGGTCGCCCTGCACCTCGCCGCGCAGGCGCTGCGCTCCGGCGAGAGCGACCTGGTGCTCGCCGGCGGCGTCACCGTGATGGCAGGGCCCGGCTCGTTCGTCGAGTTCAGCCGGCAGCGCGGGCTCGCCCCGGACGGCCGCTGCAAGTCCTTCTCGGCGCACGCCGACGGCACCGCGTGGAGCGAGGGGGTGGGCCTGGTGCTGCTGGAGCGGCTGTCCGACGCGCGCCGCCGCGGCCACCGGGTGCTCGCGGTGCTGCGCGGCTCCGCGGTCAACCAGGACGGCGCCAGCAACGGGCTGACCGCGCCCAACGGCCCGGCCCAGGAACGGGTGATCCTTCAGGCCCTCGCCAACGCCGGCCTCACCACCGCGGACGTCGACGCCGTCGAGGCGCACGGCACCGGCACCAGCCTCGGCGACCCGATCGAGGCGCGGGCGCTGGCCGCCACCTACGGCGCGGGCCGGGACGGGGCGAACCCGCTCTGGCTGGGCTCGCTGAAGTCCAACATCGGCCACGCCCAGGCCTCGGCGGGCGTCGGCGGCGTCATCAAGATGATCGAGGCGATGCGCCGCGGCACCCTCCCGCGCACCCTGCACGCGGAGGACCCGACCCCGCACGTCGACTGGGACGACAGCGCGCTCGCCCTGCTCACCGAGGCCCGGGACTGGCCGGAGACCGGCCGCCCGCGCCGCGCCGCCGTCTCCTCCTTCGGGATCAGCGGCACCAACGCCCACGTCATCATCGAGCAGCCGGAACCCGAGGCGCAGCCCGAAGCGCCGTCGGTTCCGCAGCCCGAGCCCGGACCGGCCGCCGCCGTGCCCCTGCTGCTCTCGGCCCGCTCCGAGGCCGCGCTGCGCGGCCAGGCCGGGCGGCTGCGGCACTTCCTCGCCGAGCGCCCCGGGCTCGCGCCGCGGGACGTCGCCCGTTCGCTCGTCACCGACCGGGCCCGCCACGGGCACCGGGCGGCGGTGGTCGGCGCCGACCGCGCGGAGCTGCTGACCGCCCTGGACGCGCTGGCCGCCGGGGAGGACTCGCCGGCCGTCGTCCGGGCCGGGGAGGCGGCCCGCGGCCGCACGGCGTTCCTGTTCACCGGCCAGGGCAGCCAGCGCGCCGGCATGGGGCGCGAGCTGTACGACGCCTTCCCGGTGTTCGCCGCCGCCTTCGACGAGGTCTGCTCCCACCTCGAACTCCCGCTGCGCGACGTGGTGTTCGACGGCGGGCCGGAGCTTGACCGGACCCGCCTCGCCCAGCCTGCGCTGTTCGCGGTCGAGGTCGCGCTGTTCCGCCTCGCCGAGTCCTGGGGGATCACCCCCGACGCCGTACTCGGGCACTCCGTCGGCGAGTTCGCGGCCGCCCACGTGGCGGGCGTGCTGTCGCTGGCGGACGCCTGCGCGCTGGTCGCCGCCCGGGGCCGGCTGATGGACGAACTGCCCACCGGCGGCGCGATGATGGCCGTGGAGGCGGCCGAGTCCGAGCTGGCGCTGCCCGCCGGGGTGAGCCTCGCCGCCGTCAACGGCCCGCGTGCGCTGGTGCTCTCCGGTGACGAGGACGCCGTCCTCGACCTGGCCGGCCGGCTGAAGGCCGAGGGCCGCAAGGTGAAGCGGCTCACCGTCTCGCACGCCTTCCACTCCCACCGGATGGACGCCATGCTCGACGAGTTCGCCGCGGTGGCCGGCAAGGTGACGTTCCACCCGCCGACGCTGTCGATGGTCTCCACGGTGACCGGCGAGGCCGTCGACGCGGACACCCTGGGCACGCCCGACTACTGGGTGGCCCAGGTCCGCGGCACGGTGCGCTTCGCCGACGGGGTGCGCCGGCTGGCCGCCGACGGCGTCACCGACTACCTGGAGCTCGGCCCGGACGGGGTGCTCTCCGCCCTGGTCGAGCAGAACCTCGACGTGCCCGCCGGGGCGGTGGCCCCGCTGCTCCGCGCCGGACGGCCCGAACCGCGCACCGCGGCGGCCGCCCTGGCCCTGGCCGCGCTGCGCGGCGCCCCGGTCGACTGGGCGGCCGTACTGCCCGGCGCCGGCCGGGTGCCGCTGCCCGGCTACGCCTTCCAGCGCGAGCGGCACTGGCTGACCGCCCCGGCCGTCGCCGGTGACGCGGCCGGCCTCGGGCTCGACGCCACCGGGCACCCGCTGCTCGGCGGCGCCCTGGACGTCGCGGCGGGGGAGAGCACCGTGCTGACCGGCCGGGTGTCGCTGCGCACCCACCCGTGGCTCGCCGACCACGCCGTGCTGGGCAGCGTCCTGCTGCCCGGGGCCGCCTTCGTCGACCTCGCCCTGCACGCCGCCCACCGGGCTGGCGCCACCGCGGTCGAGGACCTCACGCTCACCGCCCCGCTGGTGATCGGCGAGCAGGAGGAGGTCCGGATCCAGGTCACCGTCGGGGCCCCCGACGGGGCCGGGCGGCGCCCGCTGGCCGTCCACTCCCGCCCGCTCGGAGCCGAGGCCTGGACCGGCCACGCCACCGGCACCGCCGGCTCCCGGGAGCCGGCCGCCGCACCCGCCCGCCCGTCGGCCGGCGGCACCGCGATCGGACTGGACGGCGTCTACGAGCTGCTCGCCGACCAGGACTTCCGCTACGGCCGGGCGTTCCGCAACCTGCTCCGCCTGGACCGCCACGGGGACGAACTGGTCGCCGAGGTGGCCCTGGCCGAGGAGGACCGCGCCGAGGCCGCGCGCTTCGTCCTGCACCCCGCGCTGCTCGACGCCGCCCTGCACCCGCTGCTGCCCGGCGTCGCGGGGGTCGCCGAGCGCGCCATGGTGCCGTTCTCCTGGTCCGGAGTCAGCGTGCCGGCCCCCGGCGCCACCGCCGCCCGGGCCCGGATCACCGTCCGCCGCGCGGAGCGGGACGCCGTCCTGGTGAGCCTGTGGCTCACCGACGAGGCGGGCGCACCGGTGGCGGCCGTCGAGGAACTGCAGCTGCGCCCGATCGGCGCGGCCGACCTGCCGGCGGCCGCCCGCCGGACGGACGGGAGCGTGTTCGCCCCGGCCTGGACCCCGATCGACCTCCCCACCGCCGGGAGCGCCGCACCTGCCGGCGACTGGGCCGTGCTCGGCGGGCCCGGGCGACTGCCCGGCGCCGCGCACCACCCCGACGCCGACGCGCTGCTGCGCGCGCTGGACGACGGTGCGCCGGCGCCCTCCGCGCTGTTCCTGCCGCTGGCCGCCGACCCGGCCGACGGCGCGCCGCCGGTCCGCGCCCGGGCCGCCCTGCACCGGCTGCTCGCCACCCTGCGGGCCTGGCCGGCCGACGACCGGCTCGCCGGCACCCGGCTGGTCGCGCTCACCGACGGCGCCGTCGGCCCGGGGCCGGACGCCGACCCCGCGACGGCCGCCCTCTGGGGGCTGCTGCGCTCGGCCCAGGCCGAACAGCAGGACCGCTTCACCCTGGTCGACGCCGATGCCGCGTCCCGCACCCCCGAGCTGCTGGGCGCGGCCCTGCGCGGCGGCGAGCCGCAACTGGCCCTGCGGGACGGCCGGGCGTACGTGCCCCGGCTCGTCCCCGCCCCCGCCCCCGCCGCCGACGGCGGCGGGCGCACCGCCCCGGACTGGGGGAGCGGCACCGTCCTGATCACCGGCGGTACCGGTGCGCTGGGCGCGGTCCTGGCCCGGCACCTGGTCGTGGAGCACGGTGCGCGCCGGCTGCTGTTGGCGAGTCGGCGTGGTGCCGGGGCGCCGGGTGCGGTCGAACTGGCCCAGGAGCTGCGGGAGTCGGGTGCGCTGGTGGAGTTGGTGGCCTGTGACGCGGCCGATCGTGAGCGGCTCGCCGAGGTCCTCGCGGGGGTGCCGGCGGAGCATCCG
>NZ_JBSFWR010000200.1:0-4870 GCF_053594915.1 Kitasatospora sp. NPDC002543
GCCTGAGTTGACCAAGGCCATCGAGTCTGTGATCAATGACCACCCTGACCTCCAGCTGGTCGAGGCCCTCGGTCAGAGGAGCCTCGCCTACCGCACCGGGTACCGCCGGGGCCCCGAGTCACCGGCCGAGTACCGCCGGGCCTGAGCCACCGGCCGCGTACCGCCGGGGCCCGAGCCACCGGCCGCGTACGGACGGCCCCCCTCCCGGTTCGTCTCAGAGAGCAGGTCCCGCACGTGTCCGTATCCACCTCGACCGCCCCGGCGCCGCCTTCCCCGCAGAGGCGCCGTGGGGGAAGGGCGCCGGCCGCACCCCCGGGCGGCCGGCGCCGGCGGCCCCCGCTGCTGCTGCTCCTTCCGGCCGCGGTCATCCTGATCCCGCTGGTCGCCTACCCGATCTACCAGCTCGGCCTGCTGTCCGTCCTGGACTTCGGGCAGGCGCAGGCCTCCGGCGGCGCCCCGACCTCCTTCGTCGGCTTCGGCAACTACACGAAGATCCTGGAGGACGAGCAGTTCTGGACGGTGCTGTTCCAGACCGTCGGCTTCGCCGCGTTCTGCGTGGTCGCCACCCTGGCCGTCGGCGCCACCCTCGCGGTGCTGCTCACCAAGGTCGGCCGGTGGCCCCGGCTGCTGCTGACCACCGCGGCGATGGCCGCCTGGGCGGCGCCGGCGATGACCGGATCGACGGTGTGGAGCTTCCTGTTCGACACCAACCTCGGCCTGGTCAACCACACCCTGGAAGGGCTCGGACTCTCCGGCTTCCACGAGTTCAACTGGTTCTACGACAAGTGGACGGCGTTCCTGATCGTCGGCGCCGTGGTGGTGTGGCACTCCTTCCCGTTCGTGATGGTCACCCTCTACGCGGGCATCCGGGCGATCCCGGAGGAGATCATGGAGGCGGCCGCCCTGGACGGCGCCAACACCTGGACCACCTTCCGCCGGATCACCGCGCCGATGCTGCGGCCGATCCTGACGATCGTGGTGATCCAGTCGGTGATCTGGGACTTCAAGGTCTTCACCCAGATCTACGTGATGACCGAGGGCGGCGGCATCGCCGGCCAGAACCTGGTGCTCAACGTGTACGCGTACCAGAAGGCGTTCGCCTCCTCGCAGTACGGGCTGGGCGCGGCGATCGGCGTGATCATGCTGCTGATCCTGGTGATCCCCACGGTCCTGTACATCCGCACGCTGCGACGGACGGGGAACGAACTGTGAGCCCGGCGAACCCCCCTGCCGTGCGGCCGGAGACGCCCGTGCGGTCCGAGAAGCCCGTACGGCCCGCGAAGCCGGTGCGGCCCGCGAAGCCCGTGCGGCCCGTGCGGAACACCCGCGGCCGGTGGCGGCTGGCCGCCAACACCGGCGCGATCGTGCTGGCCGTGGTCACCGCCTTCCCGATCTTCTGGATGGTGCTCTCGGCCTTCAAGCCCAAGGGCGAGATCCAGTCCCTCGAACCCCGGCCGTGGACGGCCCGCCCCACGCTGGACAGCTTCCGCCAGGTGCTCAGCGTGGACGGCTTCGCCCGCTACTTCGGGAACAGCCTGGTGGTCGCGCTGTCGGTGGTGGTGCTGTCGGCGATCGTGGTCTTCCTGGCGGCGGTGGCCGTCACCAGGTTCCGCTTCAAGTTCCGCACCACCATCATGGTGATGTTCCTGATCGCCCAGATGATCCCGGTCGAGGCGCTGACCATCCCGCTGTTCTTCATGTTCCGCGACGCCGGACGGTTCGCCCCGGGCATTGGGCTGAACACCCTGGCCTCGCTGGTCCTGGTGCAGCTGGCGTTCTCGCTGCCGTTCGGGATCTGGATGATGCGCGGTTTCGTCGCGGCCGTCCCGGTCTCGATCGAGGAGGCGGCGCAGATCGACGGGGCCAGCCGGACCCGCATCCTGTGGCGGATCCTGCTGCCGCTGGTGGCGCCGGGCCTCGCCGCGACCAGCGTGTTCTCCTTCATCGCGGCGTGGAACGACTTCGTCTTCGCCAAGACCTTCATCATCAGCGCCACCGAGAACCAGACGCTGCCCTCGGCGCTGCTGGTTTTCTTCAAGCCGGACGAGAACGACTGGGGCGGCATCATGGCGGCGTCCACGCTGATGACGGTGCCGGTGCTGATCTTCTTCATCGCGGTGCAGCGCAAGCTGGTCTCGGGGCTGGCCGGCGCGGTGAAGGACTGACCCGTGTCGACCGGTCACGTGCTCGGGAGTCCCGCCGACGGCGGGACTCCCGCAGCCGTTCCGGGACCACGCGCTCAGGAGACGAAGCCGACGATGTCGGCGTCCTTCCACCGCTCCGCGAGCCGGAGCCAGCCGACGACCTCCGCGACGGCCTCGGCCACCTCGCGCTCCGGCGCGGGAGTGCGGCCCTCGCGCTCGGCCCGGGCGAACTGCTCCAGCGCCCGCCGGCAGTCCTCGGCCGACCAGGTGCCGCAGGACGGCACGTCGCAGGAGGGCAGTTCGGCGGGAAGGCCGCCGTACTGGAAGTCCGCGACCGAGACGGCGGTGATTCCGTACGCCTTCAGGCCGTCGTCGACCACCTCCAGCCAGTTGCCCCGGAACGGGC
This sequence comes from Kitasatospora sp. NPDC002543, assembly GCF_053594915.1. Taxonomy (NCBI): domain Bacteria; kingdom Bacillati; phylum Actinomycetota; class Actinomycetes; order Kitasatosporales; family Streptomycetaceae; genus Kitasatospora; species Kitasatospora sp. NPDC002543. Next base: position 2,551 of record NZ_JBSFWR010000200.1, read on the forward strand.
CGAAGGAGTCGACCTCCAGAGGGCGGCCGACCAGCCAGCACAGCCGCCGGTACGCGTAGCCGTACTGGAAGGAGTGGTCCTCGTCCTCGGAGAAGGGGCCGCCGTGCACCACGGCGCGCAGTGCCTCCAGGGCGGTCGGGGCGCCCTGCGCGATCTCGTCGGCGAAGTGCTCGTCGGACCTGTCCAGGGACGGGCCGAAGTACGCGAGGGCCTCGTCGACCGCCCCGTCGTCGCCGCTGCAGACGCGGACGCGGAGCTCCGCGGGGTCGACCAGGTACGCGCACAGGAAGGAACTCATGCGAGCACGGTAGCGGCCGCAACGGACGGCCGGGTCGGCGGGGCCGGTCGCGTCACGGCTCCGGGGTCGAGTTCTGAACGGTCTTGCGGCACAGTGGAGTTGACGAATCGGAAGCAGCGGTTCCGGTTTTCTTTCGAGAGCTCCGAACCGGTGCGCCGGCGTGGGTGCGCCGGGTCGGGTGCGCCGAAGCAGGGGGTCAGGCCGCCGCCGTGGAGCCGCGGGCCGGGACCGCGACCAGGACGAACTCCGCGCCGGCGTCGTCCCGGACCAGCGCGGTGCGGCCGAACGGGGCCGGCGCCGGCCCCGCGACGACGGTGCCGCCGAGCTCGCGCAGCCGGTCGACCGCGCGATCGGCGGACTCGGTCGCGAAGTGCGTCAGCCAGCGCGCGCCGGCACCCGGGGCGGCGGGGCCGATGCTGCAGGCCGGCAGTCCGGCCACCCGGGCGAGGGTGTGGCCCGCCCGCGGCCGGTCGTAGCCGTAGCCGAAGACCCGGCGGTAGAAGACCCGCGCGGCGTCGGGATCGGAGGAGAGGTGCTCGTTCCAGGCGAACGCGCCCGGTTCGTCGACCAGGCCGGCGCCGTCGATGGTGCCGGCCCGCCAGAGGCCGAAGCGGACGCCGAGCGGGTCGACGGCGATCGCGGCACGGCCCTGCTCGGCCACCTCGTACGGGTCGCGGGCGAGGCGGCCGCCGGCGGCCCGGACGGCGGCCGCGGTGCGCGGGAGGTCGGGGCAGGCGAGGAAGGTGGTCCAGGCGGCGGGCGGGTCGGCCGGCCGGGCCCGTTCGACGGCCGCGACGTGGACGCCGTACCGGGTGGCCACCGCCTCGCCGGGGCCGGTCGGAACGAACTCCCAGTCGAACAGCGCGCCGTAGAAGGCCTGCGCCCGCGCTGGGTCCGGGGTGCCGAGCACGACCCAGCACGGGACCCCGGCGCGGTGGCTGCCCGGTTTCGGCATGCGGCCCTCCTGGCGGGCGCGGCGCTCGGGTTGGTGCCGGCGGGGTTGGTGGCTGCGGTCTTCAGGGTGCGCGGTGTCGGGCTGGGCGTGTTCGGGCCGGGCGTGTTCGGGCCGGGCCGCGCTCGTCGTACGGCGCGCGGTGTCCGGGCCGGTGCGCCGTCGGCCCCACTGGTCAGCCTCCGCGCCCGGCGGACGGGCGGCAAGCGGGGCGTGGCGCAGGCGGGCGCGCCTCAGGAGACTCCGTACGGCCGGAACTGGACGCTGATCCGCGGGCCCACCGGGCGGGCGGTCTTGGGGATCGCGTGTTCCCAGGTGCGCTGGCAGGAGCCACCCATCACCACCAGGTCCCCGTGGCCGAGCGGGTGGCGGACGACCGCCGCGCCGCCGGTGCGGGGCCGCAGGGCCAGGATGCGCGGCTCGCCCACGGAGAGGATCGCTACCATGGTGTCCTCGCGGGCGCCGCGCCCGAACCGGTCGCCGTGCCAGGCCACGCTGTCCCGGCCGTCGCGGTAGTAGCAGAGCCCGAGGGTGCGGAACGGTTCGCCGAGCTCCCGGGCGTAGTGCCGGCTCAGTGCCGCCCGGGCCTGGCCGAGCACCGGGTGCGGCGGCTCGGCCTGCGCCGGGTAGGAGGCCAGCAGGCGGGGGACGTCGACCGTCCGCTCGTACATCTCGCGGCGTTCGGCGCGCCAGGGCACGGTGGCCGCCAACTGTTCGAACAGCTCGTCCGCCCCGTGCAGCCAGCCGGGGAGCAGATCCAGCCAGGCACCGTCGCCGAGCGGTTGCCGCCGCAGGCCGTCGAGCGGGCCGAGCCCGATGCCGCCGCGGTCCGCGTCGTCGAACAGCGAGGGCTGGAGGTGGACGGTGCCGTGCATGAGGCCAGCGTACGCCTTGATTCGAACATGTGCTCGAAGATCGGAGAGGGTTCTAGGGTCTGTCGTCAAACTCCCGTCGTTCGCCCGAAGGGCGGGCGGGGCGGCGTTGGGGTGCGTGCATCGCAAGGCGGAGGAGGGAGCCACTGCGGTGGGGGCACCTCCCGGCCGGAGGCTGGGGGCCATTGGCGACCGACG
>NZ_JBSFWR010000201.1:0-4832 GCF_053594915.1 Kitasatospora sp. NPDC002543
GCAGCCGCCAACGCCCGCTCCCGCAACACCTCAAGGCTCGGCGCCTCAGTGACCGTCCGCTGCCCAGAAGCACCCATCACCGCTGATCTCCTGTCTCGACTGACTGCTTCATCGCACCGCACCGCACTGTCCCGACGGCCCGCACCGCTGTCGCGGCCGGTGCACCGCCCCCGGCCGCCGGCCGCCGTTCTCCGGCCGCGCCGCGGGCTCCCGCTGTTCCCGCTCTCATTGCCGCTCCCCCGCCCGCAGTTCGGTGGCGATCTGACGCCGGCCGGCGACCAGCGTCTCCACCACCACCCCGAGGCCGACCACCAGGGTCAGGCCCACGGTGGGCAGCAGCACCGGCAGCACCGCCGGGGTCAGGGTCTCCCGGACGGTGGCACCGACCAACGACGAGAGGTCGAAGGCGCCGCCCAGCAGGGCGACCGCGACCAGCGCCACCAGGCCACCGCCGACCGCCGCCGCCAGGGTCTGCGGCAACGCCTCGGCGATGATCAGCGCCAACCCCTGCCGGGGCCGCAACCCCATGGTCCGCAGCCGGGCGAGCACCGCCGTACGGTCCGGTGCGGCCCGCAGCAACGTCAGCAGCACGGCCAGCAGGGCGAACCCGGCGGCGGCGAAGCCCGCGTACCAGAACAACCGCCCGGCGGCGCGCTGCACCGGGTCGTCGGCCAGTGCCGCGATCGTCTCGCGGCTGCTGTGCACCACGTAGCCGGGCGGCAGCCCGGAGGTGGCCCTGCCCGCCGCCGTGGCCTCGTCGTTGACCAGCTTGGCGAGGCCCACCGCCTGCGCGCCGGTGCCGATGCCGCGCTCCATCAGCAGGGCCCGGACCCGGTCCGGCTCCACGTCGCCGACCGCGAACCACTTGTTCACCTTGGTCGCCCGCTGGAGCTCCGGCAGGTGCTCCTTCGCGGGACCGGCCGGCACCACGACGAAGGGCTTGCCCGGGTCCGGGAGGGCGGGCGTGGCGGAGACGATCCCGGCGACGCCGGTGGCCATCACGCTGCCGGTGGGCGTGCGCACCTGCGCGGCGCCCTTGGCCAGCTTGTCGGCGAGGTCCCGGCTGAACAGCGCGGGCACCGGGCTGTCCTTGCCGCCGGGAGCGTCCAGCACGGCCGGGTCGTACCCGCCGACCCCGGCGGTGCGGGAGATCTCCGCGTAGGCCTTGGGCTCGACCACCACGAGGATGGCGTCGGTGGTGCCCCGGTCGCCGCCGATGAAGGTGGCCCGCTCCTCGATCCAGGCGCCGGTCGCCGCCCGGACTCCGGGCAGCTCACCGGCCGCCGTGGTGAAGGCCTCCGGCAGGGTGGCGTAGACCGGGACGGCCACGGACACGTCGCCGCCGGTGGCGATGCGCCCGGCACGCGTCCGGGAGCGGTCCACCGTGTCGAGCACGGTGGCGCCGAATCCGGTGGCCGTGACCGCGATCAACAGGGCGAGCAGCGGCAGCACGGAGGGCTTGCGGCGGCCCGAGTTGTCGCGGGCGGCCCGGACCAGGCCGAGGAAGCCGACCAGCCCGCGCCCCCGCCCGGCGAGGGCGGCCAGCCAGCCGACCACGAGGGGCTCGATCCGGGCCAGCAGCAGCCCGCCGGACACGGCGAGCAGCAGCGGGGAGGCCACCAGCAGCGGGTCCACGCCACCACCGGCGTGGCCGACGCCGCGGCGCCGGACCTCCGCCACGGCCGCGGCGGTCACCGCCAGCACCGCGAGTTCGCCGATCACCCGGCGCCAGCCGCCGGCCGGCCGAGGACGCGCCCAGAGCAGCGCGGCCCGGGCCGGGAAGGCCAGGATCGCGAGCAGGGTCACGGCGAGTGCCAGCAGCACCGGGTTGCCCCACCGGGGGGTGGGCAGCAGCACCAGCGCCAGGGCCGTCCCCAGCACCGCGGCGGGGAGCACGGTCACGGCGCCCTCACCGAGAAGCCGCAGCAGCACCCCGCTGCGCGAACCGCCACGGGCCTGGAGCAGCCGGATCTCGCCGGCGCGGCGGTCCGTGCTGAGCGCCGCGGCCAGGCAGAGCACCACGACGGCGATGCCGGCGACGCCGGCCGGCCCGATGGCGCCCAGCGGGGCCGCGGCCTGGTAGCGGGCGGTGGCCCGGGTGAGGACGTCCGGCAGCAGCGAGGTGGCGTGCAGGTCGGCCCGGAGGGTGGAGTCGATCAGGGCGGTCATGCCGGGGCCGGCCGTGTACGAGGCGAGGGCCGCGTGCGTCCGGTCGAGCCGGTCGGCCCGCAGCGCGCCGGGGTCGACGGGCAGCCGCCAGAAGTCCTGGCCGCTCGAACCCCAGCGGGCCAGCGCGGGCAGGCTGCCGCCGTCGACGAAGCCGCTGGTCCAGTACCACGCGTCGTCGCCCTTGAGGCCCAGACAGGCCCTGGCCGGGCAGCCGAGCCCCTCCCAGAAGGGGTCCTTGGGGTCATTGACCCGGTAGAGGCCGACCACGGTGCTGCGCAGCTGCACCGGACCGTCGGTGCCGCTCTCGATGACGTCACCGAGCTTGATGTTGACGGCCTCGGCGGCCTGCTGGCTCAGCACGACCGGCAGCGGGCCGTCGGCCGGGGCGGGGCCCGGCCAGGTGCCCGCGGTGAGCGTCACCCGGTCGGCGAGGCCGTCCAGGTAGTACAGGCCGAGCCTCGGGTTGGCGTGGTCGGAGAGCCGGGTGAACCCCGGGTTGAACATCGAGCGCTCGGTCTTGACCCGGGTGCCGTGGACCTGGCCGACCGGGCTCAGCGGCAGCTGCCGTCCGATCTGCGCGCCCAGCTTCTGCCCGACGGCCCGGAGGTCGTCGGCGTTGTCGTTGGGGGTCGTCTCCGAGGTGAGTTCGAGGTTGGTCACGTTGGTGCCCAGGCCGCGGGCGAACTCCTGGAGCGCGGTGTCCGCGCCCCGGTCCGCGATCCTCGGGAAGGCAGCTGCCAGGAAGACGGTCACCAGGGCGAGGGCCGCCGTGAGCAGCGCGGCCAGGGGCATCGCCCGCAGCCTGGTGCGGACCCAGGGCGCGGGCCGGTAGGCCCGTGCGGGCGCGGGCCCCTGCTCCGGGGCGGGGGTGGGCACGGTCGTGCCGGCCTGGCTGGTCACATCTCCTCCACGTGGCGCAGCCTGGCGGCCACGTCTCGACGCCGGCGCCCGATCAGGAAGGCCGACAGCAGCGGGACGACGGCGATCGCGGCCGCGAAGAGCAGCGCCTGACCGAACGGCAGCTCGACCAGGGCCTCGGGCACCGGGCGGCGGGCAGCCGGGGTCAGCACCACGAAGGGCACGATCAGCCGGACGAGCAGGGCTCCGAGGGCGAGGCCGACGATCCCGCCGAGGCCGACCAGCACCGCGTTCTCGGCGGCGACGGTACGGGCGACCTGCCGGCGCGGCGCGCCCAGGGCGAGCAGCAGCGCGGAGTCCCGGGAGCGCTCGTGGGCGGAGCCGGCCACGGCGGCGCCGAAGCCGATCGCGGCGAGCACGGCGGTGACGATCGCGATGGCCATCAGCGCGCTCTGCGGGGCGGCGCCGACCGGGTCGCCGAGGAGGCCCTCGGAGACCTCGCCGTCGAGCGCGAGGTCCTGGCTGCCCGGAGCGCCGCGCAGGGCGGCGGCGGCCTCGGCCGGAGCCCGGTCCCCCGGCCCCGCGGCGGGCAACCACCACTCGGTGCGGGGCGGCAGGTTGCGGTCCTGGGCGGACAGCGACCGGGCGACCGAGCCGAGGTCCATCACCAGCGCCCGCCGGCCGGCCACCGGTACGGCCTCGACCGCTCCGGTCACCTTGACGGGGACGACGACCCCGCTGAGCGGCACCTGGAGGGTGTCGCCCACCGAGGCTCCGACGGCCTTCAGGTAGTCGCGGGTGGCGACGCCGCTGACGACGGCCGGAGCGGCGGCGCCGGCCGGGGTCAGCACGGCGCGCAGCGAGTCGCCGATGCCTCCGGCGGAGTGGTAGACGACCGTGAACAGGCTGTCGGCGGTGGCCGCTTCGGCAGCCAGGGTGGCCAGCGGGGAGCCGCCGGGACCGCCCCGGGGCGGCGGGGGCTTGAGGTTCCAGCCGGTGCCGGCCGGCACCGGGACGGTGGTGGCCGGTCCGTCGGCGCTCTCCGAGACGGCCAGGTTCCGCAGGGTGAGCTCGCCCTCGCTGCGGTCCCCGAAGGAGACGGTGGCGCCGACCACGGCCAGCGGCGCGGCGACCGAGCCCACCGGGGCGTCGACCAGCGCGCCGAGCCGGATCGAGGCGCGGGCTTGGCCGTTCAGCGGGAGCTCGCCGAACGGGACCTTGTGGACCAGGCCGAAGCGGTCCCTCAGCAGCAGCCGGACCTCGGGGGTCACCGGGCTGTTGAGGCGCCTGCCCACCTCCTGCTGGCTCACCGTGATGTCGGCGTCGATGCGCAGCGGGTGGCCGGGCAGCGGGATCCCGACGGGGGCGGGCGTGGCGAGCGTGCCGAAGACCTGCGCGCTGGTGTGTCCGTCGAGCAGGTCGGAGCGGACCGGGACGCGCTCGGCGAAGGCGGTGGCGTCCACGGCCAGCAGTTGGCCGGGGCCGCCCTGCAGCGGCTGCTCGTCACGCACCACCGGGACCAGCCGGTCGCCGCCGGGCAGGCTGCCGTAGCGGCCGGCCTGGCCCATCGGGGTGTTGTGCGAGCCGGAGATGCGCAGGCCGCCGGCGGTCTGGAAGGCGGCCTGGTCGCGCTGGGAGGCCGTCCAGGTGGCGTGCTGACCGAGCGCCAGCACGCCGGTGGCCACCGCCATGACGAGCAGCAGCACGGGGCCGGTGGCGCGGCCGGGCCGGCGGGCCAGCTGCCAGCCGACCATGGCCGGGCCGAGGCCTCGGCCGCGGGCGGCGAACCGGGCGCCGAGCCGGGC